>CALCCH010000017.1 GCA_937899855.1 uncultured Saprospirales bacterium
CAATTCGTCTGTGAGAAAAGTATAGTCGATCCGTTGCAACCACGAGCGGTTAACGGCCATCTTGTAAATGTCCCCCTCGCTCAATTCGGAAGTAAAGGTAAAATCGTTGCGCGATCCTCCCCTCGGCTCGGCGGGTCGAAAAACGACCTTCAGCTCAAACGAAACGAGCCGTTCGAAGCGCTTGCCCCGCCGGCGGATGGGCAGAAAAGTGAGGGTGCCGAGGTACTGCTGCCGACTCTTTTCTACCCGGGTGCTCACCTCCAAGGCTTCGCCAATGACGGCATCGTACGGGGAGGCGACCTTATCAAAGGGTTCGTAATTAGCCCTTACAATTTCGTAGCCCAAACTACCGCGACCCGGCACTTCAAACTGGGTGGTGAAGTAGGGGAGGGACAAGTGCTCGACCTGATAAACGGCCCCCGCGAAGTGATAATAGCGGTAGGGATTGGGTGCCTCGGGATTGTCGACGAGGAGTCCTTCCGACCACTGGAGGGTTTGCTTGATGGTGTAGGGAGAATTGGCAAACAAACCGACAAAAACCAGCAGGAGGCTGGTGGAGAGGATTAATTTTTTCCTAAATTGGGTAGACGTTTTCATAATCAGGATTCGATTGAGTGAGCACAACAATTTAAACTGTTATCGAAACGTTAAGCGGTTGCCGGTATTGTTTCGGGAAAAGAGATTAAGCTTCTCTGGGGCAACTATTGTAGCCTAGCAAACATACTCTTTAATAAATTCCGTAACCAATAGAATAAGGTCAATGTTGAGACAAAATACCCTTCTTTTCCTCGTCGTGGCGCTCTTTGCTGGCTTTGGCCAGGCTCAGGATCCGATCTACAGCCAGTTTTTCGCTGCCCCCCTCCAACTGAATCCCGCCTTTACTGGAAATACGGAAGGTCCCCATATTGCCCTCAACTACCGCAACCAATGGTCCAGCTTTGTCAACAGCGCCCAGGCCTACGAAACCTACTCGGTCTCCTACAGCCAGTTTTCCCGCCGCCTCAACAGTGGCTTTGGCCTCATGGTACTCTCCGACGATGCCGGCCAGGGCCTGATCAAAACCAACCGAGTGGGGGGATTCTTCGCCTACCGCCTCCAAATGACCCGCGACAACTTTCTCAAGCACGGGGTGGAGGGAAGCCTGCTCCAAACCCGCCTGGCCTGGGAAAAACTCATCTTTGGCGACCAAATTGACCGCATCAATGGCATCCGCAGTCCCGGAGGCTCGGTCATCCCCACCGAGGAGATTGCCCCCGACAACCTGAGCAAGGCGGTGTTTGACGTCTCCACCGGATTCCTCATCTACAGCAAGAATTTCTACGGCGGGGTAGCGCTCAAACACCTCAATACGCCCAACGAGGCCCTGCTCGATGTCAACCAAAACCTCAATGCGGGTTTGCCCCTGCGTTTGTCCATCCACGGTGGGGGCCAAATTACCCTCGTAGAAGGCAATATACGTCGGCAAGGCTCGCTTATATCACCATATGTATTGTTCATCAGCCATGTCGATTTCGGCCAGATCAACGCCGGCGCCTACGCCAGTTTCGGTTTGGTGTACGGAGGTTTGTGGTACCGTCATGCCAATACCAATCCCGATGCCGCAATCCTACTGGTGGGTGTTCGCAAGGATTTTTTCCGCATTGGCTATAGCTTTGACCTTCCCGTCAATCCCAATCTGAGCCTGGGCGATAGTGGTGGCACCCACGAAGTTTCCGTGATCTTTAATTTTGAAAGACCTAATAGCGTCGATTATAACGATTGCTTCAAACTATTCCGCTAGTACCGGCCGTGGTTTCGTAGCCACATAAAATTTGGCTCGTATTAGCAAAAAAAGGCATTGAATTTGTAGCGTTAGCTATTTCCAGAGGGCATTGTGTCCGGAATTTGGAATTTTCACTATATTTGTTGGTCGTTTTTCAAAAAAAATTAATTCTGATAATGAAAAAACTGTTGAAGTTAAGCTCACTTCTCTTTCTTTCCTTGCTGGTATTCAGCTCCTGTAGCAAGAAAGAAAAGTCAGCTACTACCGGCTGGAACTACAATGACCAGAAGTGGGGGGGGTTTGAGAAAAGAGATTACGAAGGTCAGGTTGCTGGCCCCAACCTCGTACTCGTTCAGGGAGGTACCTTTACCATGGGCGTTACCGATCAAGATGTGATTTACGACTGGAACGCCATTCCCCGGCGCGTAACGGTTTCCTCCTTCTACATGGACGAAACCGAGGTGTCCAATCTCGACTACAAAGAATACCTCTACTGGATCAACCGCGTGTTCGGCGAGTCCTACCCCGAGATTTACCTCAATGCCCTACCCGATACCCTGGTCTGGCGCGAGGAATTGTCCTACAACGAACCCTTTGTCGAAACCTATTTCCGCCACCCTTCCTACGACGACTACCCAGTGGTAGGGGTCAACTGGAACCAGGCCAACGAAT
>CALCCH010000018.1 GCA_937899855.1 uncultured Saprospirales bacterium
ATCAGACATGAGGATTGTACCTAACTATCACAGAGTCAACGGTCCCAGATATGTCTCCCACTACACCGCCTTCCTCGCCGTCGACAATGAGGTGGTCAACCCCGGTGGTCAATCCGAGTGGCGCGCCCAGCCGCAGGAAATTCCCGCGGGGACTGGTAATTGGGGCGTTTACTCCGGTACTTTTTCCGCGGAGGCAGCGCGTTCGTCCGCTTACGATAGTGCCCTGCCACCTCCGCCCCCGCCCCCGGTAGCGGAGCGCCCCGAGGCCGAAGAAATCTTCCGCGTGGTGGAAAAGATGCCGGTGCTCCAGCGCTGCGCCGAGGAAGTGCCAGCTGAGGAGTGGCAAAACTGTACCCAACGGAGCCTAATGGCCTACCTCAAGCAGGAAATCGAATGGCCCCTGATCGCTTCTGCACCTTTATTGGGGGGAACGATAGTCGCCAGCTTTACCATCCGCAAAGATGGTTCGGTCGACGATATTCACATTATTCGAAGCGTTCACCCAGCTTACGATGGGGCGTTTTTGCGTGCGCTACGCAAGATGCCCGCTTGGCGGGCCGGCACCCAAAATGGCCGACCGGTAGACGTACGCTATTACCTTCCGATCAAGGCCAATGTGAAGTGAGCCTGCCGAATGGCGCTAGCGCAGCAGGACGACGGAGCCCATCGTTTGGAATTTACCCTCCTCGTCCTCCTGCCCCTTCCACACCCGGCCATCTTCAAATACCCCGTAGGCCTTCCAGACGTAAACGTCCTGCGGTAGCAACTTGCCATTGTGGAAGCCATCCCAACCTTCGGCGGGTTGGCCCTCGTCCAACTCAGTAGATTGCCAGAGCAACTGACCGTAGGTAGAGAATACCTGAATCCGGTATTCCTTGAGTCCCACCCCGGCGGGTTTGAACCGCCGGACGTCGCCGATTCCCTGCTCCGGCGAGAAGCCGTTGGGGACGAAGAGCCCGGTAAAGAGGGGCGGCACGATGGTAAGCAGGGTATCGTCCGGGCAATCAAAGGCGTTGTTGGAGCGGAGGTAGACCTGGCGCGCGCCATTGTTGAAGTAGCGGTGGTCGGGATTGATAGCCTCGGAAGTCGTCCCGTCGCCAAAGTCCCAGAAAAATTCGGTGGCGTTGAGCGACAAATTGCGCAGCTGAATTTCTCCGTCCGCTTCGTTCGAATTGGCCGCAATCTCAAAGCGGGCCTCCGCCCGGGGGTGCACCTGTACCAGGTTCTCAATGCGGAGGGTGTCGTAGCAGATTTCGTCGATGCCCACCACCAGGGTCACGTTGTAATCGCCCGCGCTATCGAAGCGGTTGGTGGGGTCGACCTCACTGGAGTACTGGCCATTGCCAAAGTCCCAGTAGTACTGCTCGGCATTTTGGGCAAAGCTTTCGAAGCGAACCTCCAGGGGGCTACAACCACTGTAATCCACCGCGTCAAAGTCGGCGACGGGTTCGGGATAGGTGGTGATGTTGCGTTCCATCGTATCCCGGCAGCCGAACTGGTTGGTGGCGATGAGGGTAATGTCGTAGGTGCCGGCCCGGTCGTAAGCGTGGACGGGAGTATTGTCGGTGGAGCGGGAATCGTCCCCGAAATACCACTCGTAAGCATCGGCACCTACGGAGTTGTTGTCAAAGGGAATGACCGCCGGTAGTCGGCAGAGCTCCCGCTGCTCAAATTGGAATTCCGCTAGGGGGTGAGGGTGTACCAGAATGTTGATGACGCTGGTATCTTTCGAACAACCAAAGGCGTCCGTAGCGATGAGTTGTACCTCGTAGGTGCCCGGCTCGTCCCAAGTATAACTTGGGTTTTCCTCGATCGACGTATTGCCATCGCCAAAGTCCCAGATGAAAAAACTGCCCTCCTCCGACTGGTTGGTAAAGGTCGTGGTAAAGGGGGCGCAGCCATTGGGTGCTGCGGGGGTAAAATCAGCACGCGGCAGGCCCTGGACGATGACTTCACTGGTGTAGCTACCCGGGCACTGGTTGAACTGCGACAGGCCGACCAGGGTTACGGTGTAGATGCCGGATTCCGAGTAGACGTGGCTGGGGGAGGTGAGTAGGGAGCTGTCGCCATCGCCAAAATCCCACTGGTTACCGTAGACGGTTTCCGACTCATTGAGAAAGTCGATGGGCTGCCCCACGCACACGAAGGTGGAATGGCTAAAGCGTACTTTAGGGGCGGGCAGTACGGTGATGGGCAGGGAAATGGTATCAAAGCCACAGTCGTTGGAAGCGTATTGGATCACGGTGTAGTGGCCGGGCTCTTCAAAGGTATGGATCGGTTCGGGGAGGCTGGAGGTATTGCCGTCGCCAAAGTCCCAGTCGATGTTGGCACCGGGGCTGGCGAAGTTGGTAAATTCGACGGTAAAGGGCTGGCAACCGATCCGGTCGGAGGCGTCGAAGAAGGCTTGGACATCGGCGGGTTGGACCTCGATGTCCTGGCTGGCGGTATCGACGCCACAGTTGTTGGCTGCAATCAGGGTAATGGTGTAGCTGCGGGGGAGGGTGTCGGCGATAAAGGTTTGGTTGAGGGGGAGGGAGTCGGTGCTGGTTTGGCCATTGCCAAAGTCCCAGTAGAAATCGGTGGCACTGCCGGTGGAGATGTTGGCAAATTCGACGTCGAGGGGGGAACAGTTGTTTTGAGGAACGGCTCCGAAATCGGCATCGGGTAGGGATTCGGCAACGACGACGGCATTGTAAGCCCGGCTGCCACAAAAGTTGCTCACCGTGAGGGTTACGATGTAGGTCGTATCGTTGAGCCCCGCCTCGTAGGTCACCGGAGGCGGATTGATCTCATCACTGGTCTGGCCATTGCCAAAGTCCCATTCAAAATCCACTTCAAAACCCGAACTCTGATTGGTAAAGTTGACGTCGAAGGGCGCTCAACCCCTTTGGGTATCTAAGCTGAAGACCGGCTCGGGGGCTTGGGTTAGAAACAGGTCTTGCCGGAGAGTATCGGTACAGCCAAAAGGATTGCGGACGACCAGGGAGACCACGTAGGTACCGGGTTGGTCGTAAAGGTGGATGGGGTTCGTTGCAATAGAAGTGCTGCCGTCCCCAAAATCCCAAAAGCTTTCGTAGCTGGGGTTGGAATGGTTGACAAAACTGATGGTCGTCAACTCACAGGCCACCGTTGGAATTTCGAAATCGGCCGGGTCAACCCCCACCACCGTAATTTCCTTACTCGCCGAAGCCGTACAAGCCAACGCCGGATCGACGTAGGTATAGCGTACCGTATGTACCCCCGCCGCCGCCAGGGCCGGGTCAAAAATTCCCGCCACCGGATCGATGATCCCCGGGCCACTCCAGGCTCCCCCAGCCGGACCATCCGCTACCAACTGCACGAGCTCGTGGTTGATACAGTAGGACTCCGGGGCCCCAATCGTCAAATCACTCAAGTCGATGACCACCACCACCTTGGGATCCCGCACCTTACAAGAGCCCGTCCCGTAGGTATAGGTCAACAGGTGCGAACCACCCCCACTGATCGCCGGGTCAAAAATCCCCAGCAGCGAGTCGACGATTCCGGGCCCCGACCAAGTACCGTTGGCCGGCGAAAACCCGGACAACTGGATGTGCCCTTCGTCGAGGCAAAAACTATCGACGGGCCCCGCGTCGATGGCTTGCGCCTCGATGACCGAAATGTCCAGGCTTTCGATGCCCTCGCATCCGGTCGTAGGATTTATATAAGTGTAGTAGAGGGTATACCCACCGGGGCCGGGGGTCGTGATGGGGCTAAAAACCCCGGAAGGCGTCACACCCTGACCAGTCCAGGTGCCGCCCGCCGGAGTGAAACCAGTTAGCTGTATGTCGTTGGGTAGAAAACAGAAGGATTGGGAGGGACCCGCTTCTACCTCGGGCAGTTCGTACACCACCATCGTCTTATCGTCCTGATCCTCACAACCATTGGCGTCGACGTAGGTGTAGGTCAAAGTAAATACCCCCACTCCCGAGGCCTGTGGATCAAAAGCATCGGTAGCGTCGATGACCCCACCACCACTGGCCGTCCAGACCCCTCCCAGGGGCGATTCCCCCGTGAGGATCACCGGCTCGTCGTCCGCACAGGCGGCCTGACTTTCGCCCGCCACCACCACCGGGTTGGGGTATACGGTGACCTGCATACTGTCCACCAAGTCGCAACCCGAATCGAGAAAGGAGTAGACCAGGGTATTGGTCCCCAAAGTACCGACCGTCGGCTCAAACCAACCACTGGGGCTGACGCCAGTACCCGTCCAGACGCCCCCACCGGGGGAGGCATTGAGCTGGAAGCCCGCCTGATCCTGACAACGCTCCCGGTCCGGGGCCAGGGTGAGGACGCCCGGCTCCTGGATGACGAAGGTATCCCGTACGATCTGCGATCCACACTGGTTGTCGACCCGTAGGGTATAGGTATACGTACCGGGCGAATTGTACTGAATACCGGTGGGGAAAGGCGTATTGGAGATGGGGGGACTGGCGCCGGGAAATTCCCACTGGTAGTGACTGATGTTGCCACCGTTGGGGGCGATGGTCAGGTTGCTCGCGTCGAAATTGAGGGTCGCTCGCTCGCAGAAATCGGGGGCGGGCTGGAGCTGTACGATGGGGGTGGAAGCGATGACGATGGTCGTATCCCAGGAGACGGAGCGGCAGGGGTTGGAGGTGACCAGGGTAACTTGGTAGCTGCCACTTTCCTGAAAGAGCACTTCGAGGTCTTCGGCGTAGAGGTGGGAGCCATTGCTGTACTGCCAGCCGGTGGAGGGGCTGATGGCCCAGGCGTAGGAGAGGCTATCCCCGGTCGACTGGTTGAGGAAGGTGGCGGCGGTGGGGACGCATTCGTCGGGGAGGCTGGGGGAGGCACCGGATTGGAGGTCGTAGTCGGCCCCCGCCACGGGGGCTTCCAGGATTTCGAAACTCTGGCTAAAGGTAGCGGGGCCACAGGAGG
>CALCCH010000019.1 GCA_937899855.1 uncultured Saprospirales bacterium
TGGGTACCATCGTCCAGGGCCCACACTGGCCGTTGTTGGGACATTTGGGCCCAGCCCTCGATCGAAAAACCAAGCAAGAGGCTCAGGCAGAATAGCAAGGAAGTAAGTTTTTTCTTGTTGGACATAACTTTGTCTTTCTAAAGAATTTAGGACCGCCAATACTGGGGTCAAATAAGGACTCTACGAAGTCCGCTGTGTCTTGATCATGGTATCATCAACTCGGCTGTGGTCAGCAGAGGTAAAACAGTTCTACCAAAATTTTAGTGTCGTCGCTCCACCTTACCCAACCTTCGAGCGAGCCGCGGTCTGGGCAGCCCCCTTCACACTCTCGCAAACAGTTTAGGCGCAACCACTCTCCCTCCACGGCGACCACTTTGTAAAAATACCGTGCGGCTTCCTCAAGATTTGCGGAACGCGGGTCGGCTTGAGTATACATTGGGGTCGATTCATCAAAAGAGATGTACACCGACTGGATAAAATCCGCTAATTTCCGATAGCGTAGATTGGGGCTCTCCAAGGTCACATTTTTTGTTTCCTCACCCACCACTACCCGGTAAGTGGTACCGGGCGTCAGTACCTCCACGACATCAAATACGATGATGTCGTAGTCCAGAAAAAGGGCACGGACGAATTGATCACCTCCGGGAATGGCTCGCCCCGATTGTTGCCACTCCAAGGTTTCCGCATTGCGGAACAAGCGGCTGTATTCGCTGCCGTCTGCATTGAGCAAGCGGATGGTATCGCGCCGTTCCGTCGCCCGTTCCGAATCGTACATCAGCACGCCCAGGGGCAAACCAGTGGCTTGGGCAGCGGGCGCTGGCTCCGGCACTGGCACTGAAGTACCGGAAGTACCCGTCGTATCCGCGGAGGGCATACGCAGCTCGCTGGAGGAAGCGGGGCGCTCCCCCTTCTCCTTGGAGGCTGCCCCCTGGCAAGCCCCCATGACTAGCAACAGTCCCATCAATTTCCAGAGCATTCGGTATTGCATACTTCGTAACGGATGATATTGGGTTTGAATCCTTGAATGTGCAAGTGGTGATGGTGGTTCTTCAAGTGATCCGAGTGATTTAACAGGCGCTTTTGTTTGTTGATGTAGTAATAGTAACTCTTCAAACTCTTCCAACCAAACTTATTCAGGGCATCGTTAAACTGATTCTGACGGGTCTCATCCAATTCCGTGGGGTCACTATTGATGTACAGGGGATTGCCCGTTTTGTCCTTGCGCAGGTAGCGGAAATCTCCATTCCGGCCGTTGATGTGGGATGTGCTGGGCTTGGGAGAGCTGCCGTCATTTTTGCTAAAGCCAACGACGGTCACATCGTGGAAATTGACGGTACCCATCACTCCAAAGAAGGCCGCTAGGGCATCTCCACTCATGTAGGAACGGTACTCGTTGCCATCCTTGACCTCGAAGGTAAAGGAGACCCCAAAGTCGAGATCGGTGAAGGAATAGTCGGTCAACTGAATCAGGCCATTGCTGTTCTTATCAAACTGGCCGATAAAGGTGAGGTGACCGGTGGAGCTTTGGAAGTAAAAGCGATCAAAGGCATCATCGGTCTTGGCCATCATGATGGTCCCATCGGCCTGGATGAAATAATCGTTGTCCGTTTGCCCACCGGTGGGGTCGGGTGTTTGGTGGGGGCGGTTGCCAAAGGCCAAATAGGGCGAGTGGAATTCTCGGTAAGGATCAATCGTCATCCAGCGTCCCACCCGGGGATCGATGCTACGCAGGTCAAAGGCATTCCAACCGGTCTCTTCGTCTTGCTCCGCAAACTGTCCTTGGAAGGCGTAGCGATAATCCGGTGACGTCGAGAAATGCCGGTTGGGCAACTTCCAACCGTGGGGATAGTAATCGGCGTAGGATAGGACCTCCAGGGAGCCGTTGGTTCCCTCTCGGATCACGGCCCGTACGTTACCGACCTGATCGCTCAGCTCGTAACGGGTTTCCCAAGCCGCTTGCGGATACACAGCCCCCACCCGTTGGCTGCCGTAGACCGGCGCTTCGATGTGCGTCGGCGTACAGGAGCTACAAGTGCTCGCACTCTGGTAGATGGCCTGTACGGCACTCCCCATCCGGGCGTACCAGGTCATTACCCAACTGCTACCGTTATACACTTTCTTCTTCACCCGCTTGCCATCCGGTCCGTAAAAATACTCCGCCTTCAGGGGCGCACTAGCGGCGATGCCATCGCGCACCTTCCAAACCCGTCCGTAAGAATCGTATTCGACGTACTGGTTGGCCTGGAGGTCCCGCGTCATTTGTCCAATTTCGTTGTAGTCATAGTTGTCGGTCACCTGGGAGGTCAATTCACCCGGTGTACAGGTATTGCCGTAGCCATCCGTGATGTGGCGCAGGCGGTTTTGACCCGGCGTAATGGTATTGGAATAGTTGTAGGTCAGGTTGTCCATCAGTAGGGAAAAGCCCGAGCAGACCAAATTGCCCGCCGAATAGCGCCGCAGGGTTTTGATGTTGCCGTTTTTATCGTAGCTCAGAATATTGTAATAATCACTGGTGTAGGTGGCGCGACCGACGTAGGCCGAATTGCTGTAAGGGGTGATATTGGCAAAATAGGCTTGGTACAATTCCTCGCGGTAGGTGTAGCGATAGCGGTAGGCAAAGTGACCCGACAGGTCGGTAACGCCATTATCGGCTCGGGTCTTCCAACGCGTAGCCGTGATGTTGCCAGTAAAGCTGATGTAGGTAGAATAGGAAGAACTGGGCAGGTTGTAGGTCTGCTTCCACTTGCCGTTGGCCGCTTGGTAGTCGGAATTGTTGTAGTGTAGGGCCATACTAAAGGGGTGCCCTCCCCCGTTGGCCACGTCCGTAATCAACATGTCCTTGGGATTGGTGGCCTTGAGTTGACCACTGAGGGTATACGCGTAATACTGGGTTTCTAGTCCTCCGCCGAGCATCCGCTCCGACACCTTGCCATCGCGGGTGTAGCGATACTGGACCTGATTGGTCGACGGTGCGTTGACGACCTCCTCTTGACGCGTCGCTACTCCCGTCGCCCGCTGTAAAACGTCAAAGGCGTACTGATGGCGAAACTCGTCGGTCTGGTTCTTTTGGTAAATCACCTCCGTCACGCTACCCAGTAGATCGTAGCGGTTTTCGGTAATTTTAATGCCCAGCTGGCCCACGACGTCCCGGGCTTCCCAGCGGACTCGTCCTTTTTCATCGTAGCTGTACCAGATGGTTTCTTCGTCGTTCCACACTTTTGATACCATTCCACTGACGTAGGTCTGGGTGTAGCCCGCTAGGGTAAAACCGGGATCCGCCACGTCGTATTCGGTATACGTTACTTCCGTATTACCCGAGCTGGGGAAGTTGAAGCTGTTGACCCGGTTGGCCAGATTGGTCGCTTGTTGGGAGGATTCCCCCGCTTCGATTTCCCGACCGCGGAGATTGTATTTTTTATAATGGTACCGACCCGCTGCGGCTTGCTTGGCGTTCTGACTGAATCGAGGCCAGCCCTCCTTGTTGTAGTAGTACTGAGTGACGCCCTCGTCCGGCAGTTTTTCCCAGACCTTCTGCCCAATCGAATTGTAGCGAAACAGGGAGTAGGCCAGGTGCCCGGGATTGAGGACATTGTACTGAACGTCGTTGGGGGCTACGGTAGCCACCAGTTGATCGCGGAGGTCGTAGATATTTAGCGAGTAGTCGAGGTAATTGATGTCGTAGTTGACCGACAGGTACTGGGTAGTGTTGTTGTTTACTATCCGGTAAAATCCATCGTTGAGGAAATAGGAGGCCCCGGTTTGGTTACTGGTTACCAGGGCATCATTGGCCAGGTTGTAAATCGTGTAGCTGCGGCCACTGCCGTTGAGAATGACCACCGTCCCGTTTCCGATGCGATCGGCGAGGTGGATATCGCGGTAGGTTCCCGGGGGTATCATGATTTGAGTCGACCGGAGATTGTTGTTTCCTCCACTGGTCTCCGCGGTGGCCACCACATTGCCATTCCGATCCGTAAAGCTCACCAATTCATCGCCATTGGCATCGACCGAAATCGTTTTCCAGTAGCGGGAATTGAAGGTGGTACTGCTACACCAGTTTTGAATTTGGTTGCCCTCGTCGTAGTCGCTATTGCCCGCCAGCAGGCAGAGGGGATGTCGGTTGCCAAAAACGTGACGCAGTTCGGTCCCCGCTGGCATCATGTAAGCCGCCACCTCGTGCCCAGCGCCCATCCGGCGATTGTCTCCACCATCGGCAGCCCGGCGAATTTTTCCAGTCAAGTCGCTGTATTCCTCTCGGAAGTAGGGATAATCCGTCACCGCTTGCCACTCCTCTTGGTTGTTGTTGCTGCTGTACCACCAGCC
>CALCCH010000020.1 GCA_937899855.1 uncultured Saprospirales bacterium
ACCCCGATCATGGCATTCACGTCGTAGTTGTAGCCAAAAATCACCAAGCGGGTTTCGGGTCGGAGGTATTCCACCAGCACCTCGGCCTCCGCTTCGTCCAGGTGGTACACCTTGGGCTTTTTTCTTCCCCTCACCTCCGCTACCGCCGCTCGCAAGGGAGCCTCGGGCAGCGTGGCTAGGGAGGGGGCAGTCCGGGGATCGAGCAAGAGGTGATTGGCTCCCAGCAGGGCGGTATCCCGGGCATCGATAATCTTGAGGAGGATGGCCACTTGGTTGGCCTCGATGACCCGCCGGAGCAATTCGACGGGGTTGTTGGGGTCTTCGAGATTGAGGGGGCTAAAGAGGATTTCGATCCGGCCGTTACAACCCAGGCCAATTCCGATTTGGTAATCGTCTTCGTCGAGGGTATCGTAAACGACTTTGGAGGCCGTCCTGCGGTGAATGGCGAACTTGGCTTTTTTGAGCGCATCGCCTTCCAGGCAGCCACCACTGATGCCACCTACGAACAGCCCCGAGGCACTCACCAACATGCGGGCGCCGATCCGTCGGTAAGAGGATTCTTCGACTTTGACCACCGTGGCCAAAGCCATGGCGTCACCCATTCGGCGCCACTCGTCGTAGGCTTTGATAATCTTACGGATTTCCTTCATGGTCAATGAGGTCTTCAACAGCCACTACTGCTTTAGAGTGGGGGGCTGTCGAGCAACTAAAAAGTGTCCGGCGCAGCGCTCCTATCGCGGGCGGTATTCCCCGCCATTTGCGGCGCCTTGCAATAGGGTAAGATACGAAAAATACCCCTACATAGTAAAGATGTGAAGCTTATTTCGGTTCGCCCGCGTCGTTACGATTGGGCGGGTATCCACAAAAAAATCCCTCACCACGAATGCGATGAGGGACAACACCTATTTTCTAGCAGATTTGCTGATTAGACTCAAAGGTTAACGCTTTTGGTAGACCATCCGAGGTACGACCGCCGAACGGATCCCCATACTGACATCCTCCCCATCGATATCACATTCGTCGTAGCATTCTTCCAGGAGTTCCTCCAATGCTTCCGCATCGGCCACTGGGACCACCGTACCATCTTCGTAGCTCACTTCGATGGGGTACACAAAGTCGGGATCGTCCTCGCTGTCGGGATTCGCATCGAACCAAGCCTCCACTACATTTTCCAGTTCCTCCTCATTGGCAACTGAAACGGCACCTTGTCCGGGCAGGTCAATGGAGAGGGGAAAGACTAACTCGAAGCATTCGCCGTGCTCCTCGTCCAAACAGTCTTCCCACAGGTCGTCCAGTTCCTCTTCGTCGTTGACCGTTTCGGTCTCCCCATCCTCAAAACTGACTTCGATGGGAAACTGTAAGGTAGGATCATCCTCGGAATCGGGGTTGGCATCGTACCAGGCATCGACGGCCAGCTCCAGGGCTTCGTCGCCGTCGACACTGCTGCTGCTACCGTCGGGGAAAAGGATAATCACCGGATAGACCAGGTCAAAACAAATTTCCTCGCCGTGCTCCTCTTCGTATTCCTCTTCATAGCAGGCCTCAAAGAGCGCTTCGAAGGTTTCAAAATCATTGATGCTGCTGCTGCTGCCATCCTCGAGAATCACGCTGATGGGGTAGACAAAATCGAGATCCTCCTCGCTTTCCTCACCTTGGTCTTCGTACCAGCTGTCGACGAGGTTTTCCAGCTCCTCTTCGGAGGCGACGGAGACTTGGGAGCCGTCGGGGAAGCTGACGCCAAGCGGGAAAACCAGTTCGAAACAGCTGCCGTCGAAGTTGTCCATGGAGGCGCTTTGCTGCTGTTGGTTATTGGGAGTGGTATTGACCGATGTTTTTTGCTGGGTACTGCTGGGACTGAGGGCATTCATTTTTTCCTTGTTGCAGGAGCTGAGTGCGGAAAAGAGGAGAACGGCCAAGCCGAAGAGACCCAAAACATTGATTGATCGATTCATAAATGAAGGTTTAGATTTTTGAAAAATTCCGAATGCAAGTCGAGGATTGTCAAGGGCCAAATCAACGTGGTGTTGCCGGCGAGGTCGTGGAGATGGCGCTTGGTAAACAGTTTCCTAACTTGAATTACGCACTCCAGACAAATGGGCGGGAGGCATCCCCCACGGTGGGGTAGATTTTTTTTGGAAATTTTTTGGAAATTTTTTGGAAAAGCCAATCTAAAACCGCAGCAAATACGAAAAAGCGGGGAGAAAGGGGATAAAAGCAACGGCCTCCCGTTCGTCACTGTCTTCTTGAGGGCGTTGCAGGGCTTCGTTGGTGCGGTTGTAGCTGTTGTAGAGGCCAGCCTTGAAACGGTGTTGGAAATGGGGCCCGGTGAGCTGGTAGCGAGCGCTCAGGTCGAGGCGGTGATAGGGGCGATTGCGCGTTTGGTTGCGCTGGCCCGCGGGATCGACGGGGAGGCGATTAAAGCCCGTGGTCAGGTCTTCCGATAGGGCGATGACGGGGTGCTGGCTGCCAAAAAGCCAGGCGAGCGACAGCTCGAAGTGATCGTTGAACTGGTGAAACAAAAACAGACTCAGCTGGTGACGGCGATCGTAAATGAACGGGAAGGGGGCATCGAGATTGATGCCGTCGAATTGGCGGTTGGTCCAGGCGAGGTTGTACCCCAGTTGTCCTCCCGTCCGGCGAAACTCCCGCCTCAAGAGTACTTCTAGGCCCACCGCCCGCCCCGTTCCGCTGTACAAATCGTCTTCAAAGCCGCTGGACAGCTCAACGATACTCGTCTCATCGTCAAAGGCCAGGACATTGTCCATCCACTTGCCGTAAAGTTCTACGCTCAATTCCCAGTCCACCGCATTGCCGTAGTTAAAGCCGAGGTCGCCCTGCCAGGCCCGCTGTGGGGCCAAAATATCGCTGGATGGAATCCACAGGTCGTCCGGTTTGGTGAGCCCGGCGGGAGAAATGCGGTGGAGGTACTGGACAATCCGGCTCATCCCCCAACGCAACTGCCAGCGCGGGGCCAGCTGGTAGCGCAAGCTGAGGCGGGGTTCCAAATTGGCATAATTTTGCAACTCCGTGGCGAAGCTCGACAGCCGTAGCCCGGCATTGATCCACCACTTTTGCCCCACCCGAAAGTCATCTTGGGCGTAGAGGTGAGCGGATAGGGCGTAGATGACGGGTTCCCCGAAAAGGTCGTCAAAAAAGCTGAGGCTGACGTCGTCCTGTTCGAGTTCCGCAATGTCGCCCTGGGCGTAGCCGATATTGGGGGTAAATTCGTGTACCGTCAGCCCAGCTCCCAAGCGGATGGAATGCTGGGGAGAAGGGGTGTAGTGCGCATCCGTACTAAAGGCCCAGTCGATGATCCCGGTCCCGAAAAGAAACAATTCGTAGTCGCCTTCCACCAGTTCGGAGTCGGGCTCCACCAGGTTTTCCTCCAAGGTGCTATTGCTGTAGACGTAACGGCTATGGGCCAGGGTCGACTGCAGAAAGAAGCGGTTGCTGCCCTGATAGTTCCACCGCAGGGAGGTCAGGCGATTGCCCCAGCGCAGCTCGCTTTCGAAGGAGCTGTACCGTTCGGTAGCGTCTTCGATGCGCCGTTCGTCCTGAAAGGTACCAAAGGCATCACCACCCTGGTACCAGCTCAAAAAGATGCGGTGGCGAGGGGAGAGTTTGAAATTTATCTTGCCGTTGATATCGACAAAACGGAAATTCAAGCTGCCCAGTTCGCTGGGGTAAAATACGTCTCGGATGCTCCTTTCGAACAAGAGCGGGAGGTGGGTACGCCGGGCACTCAGTAAGATGGCTCCCCGTTTTTTGAACAAGGGCCCCTCGATGGTCGCCCGGGCGGTGACCAGCCCGAGCCCCATATCGCCCCCCCAATTTTTTTCGTTGCCCTCCCGGGTATGTACGTCAAAGACGGAAGAAATCCGACCGCCGTAGCGCGCCGAAAAATTGCCCTTGACCAATTTGGCATCGCGGATGGCTTCGGTATTGAAAATGGAGAAAATCCCCAGTAGGTGATTGGCATTGTAGATCGTGACGCCGTCGAGTAGCAAGAGGTTTTGATCGGGATTGCCCCCGCGGATGTGTAGGCCCCCCAGGCCATCGGCGCCGGTTTGTACCCCGGGCATCAGTTGAGCCGCCCGAAAGAGGTCCGATTCCCCGCCCAGGTCGGGCGCCCGATCCAACTGACCGATGGCCCACTCGCTGACGCTGGGGCTCCCCCCAAAGAGTTGGCGGCTGCGCCGTTCCTCCGGTACGACTTCTACTTCGGCCAGGGTCACCGATTGCTCCAGCTCGATGAGCAACTCGCGGTTGGCCCCCAGCTCGATTTCGATTTCCTTTTCCGCCGCTCCCAGATAGCTGGCCCGCAACCGCGTTTTGCCCGCCGGGAGTCGGAGGCTGAAAAAGCCGTACTCATTGGTGACGGTACCCGCTTGGTGCTGCGGACAGTAGAGGGTGGCGGCAATGAGCTTTTCGCCGTCTTCGACGGTTTGGATGTAACCACTGAGGGTGTATCGTGGGGGAGGGAGCGCGCGCTTGCTGATGATGATCTGCTGGCCGTATTGTTCGAACTGAACGGGAGTGGCGCGGAGTAAGGTCTTGAGAATGTGCGTGAGCTTTTGCTGGCGAAAGCGGTGCGTCCATCTTTTATCGGTGGAAAAGAAACCATCGCTAAAGGCGATGGAAACCCCCGTTTGGTCACTCAGGGCGCGTAGGGCCTCGGGAATGGTCAGTTGGTCGACGACAAAGTCGTAACGGCGATCGAGTAAGGACTGCGCCTCACTCGCCGGTAAACCAATCAGCAGGAATAAGAAAAATAGGATGCGTTGTCTTTTCATTTACAGCTTCCGCCGTTCAAACGGAACGATTGCTGTGGAAAGCGTTCGAGTTTAAACCCAAAAACTTTGACGATCACCTGGAGGACCTCTTCGATTGTAGCGTCCTGAAATTCGTTGGTGAAGGGGCACTTCATCAGCTCTCCACTGTCGACGAAAACTTGTGCGCCGTAGTGCATGCGGATATCCCCCAGGACCTCCCCGAGGGGCGTATCCTCAAAACGCAGGCGATTGGAGTACCAGGACATGCTATTGAGCGAATCGTTCTCCCGTTTGCTCAGCTTGTGTTCGTGTTTTTGATAATAGCCCTTTTGGTCGGCATTGAGAATCAAATATTTACTTTTTCCATAGGGTTGCATGCGTACCTGCCCCTCCGCCACGGCGACCTCGTTGAAGTACCGATCGGGATAGTCCAGTACCATAAAGCGCGTACCCAACACGCGGACGTCACAACTGTGGGTTTTGACGTGAAAGGCTCGCTCGGATTTTTTGGTGACGTCAAAAACGGCCTTCCCTTTCAGTTCTACCAAACGCAGTGAATCGGTAAAGCGACTGGGGTAGCGCAATTCTGATCTTTTATCGAGCGTCACCGTCGTACCGTCCGACAGTTGGATTTCCTTTTGCTCCTGGTCACTAGTACTGACCACGATCCATTCGACCTGATTGAAGTAATTGTTGAGCAAAAAGGCCGCTACGATCAAGATCAGGCCGCCCGCCGCAATGGACAACCAGGGAGTACGGCGGGTCAGCGGTACGACTGGTGCTTTGCGGGGGGGCTCCGCCGCGGGGGAGAGTCGCTTTTGCAACTGTAAAAAGTCAGCGTCCAGATCCAGGGTGGGGGGGGCATCGAAGCGGCCGCCGTATTCCCAGGTCTGCTCGATCTGCCGGGCCAGTAGGCGATGGTCTTCCGACCCCTCCAACCAGGTTTGGAGCTGGTCGTGCTCCGCCTCGCTCAAATCGCCGGAGAGCCGTTTGTGTAGTAATCCGATGTAAAAATCTTCGTCCATACGTTAAAATGGTGGCTGAAAAAAACTATTTCAATACTCTGGACAATCGAAACGAGGTTTTCCCCTATGCCCACAGGGCAATAATCGTCAACAAGAGGCGCTGGTCCAGATAGGGCTGCAACCGGCGGCGCAGGCTCAACAGGGCCTTGGTCATTTGGTTTTCGACCGTTTTGGTGGAAATTTGAAGTTGGGTGGCGATTTCCTTGTGCGATTTTCCTTCCAACCGGCACAGTGTAAAGACGATCCGACAACGCTCGGGCAGGGCTTCCACTGCCGCATTGATCAGCCGTTGCAAATCCTGGTTTTCGAGCAACTGCTGGGCCTGGGCCGCCTCGGCGGGAGGATTGGGCGAACGCTCCGGTTCGTTAAAATCCAGGCGCCGGGCCTTGATGTAGTTGAGGGTTTTGTTGACCACCGCCCGTCGCAAATAGGATTTGAGCGAACTGCGGATTTCGAGCGTTTTGCGTTTGTTCCACAGCTCGGCCAGTACATCCTGCGCCAAATCGCGGGCGGTCTCCGCATCGCCGAGAATGTTGTACACCGTTACCACCAGATAGCGGTAGTACGTATCGTAGAGCGATCGAAAGGCGCGAGGGTCGTCGGCTTTGATCTCCTGAAGTAAAACCGCATCTTGCTCGGTTGTATTCGCCATACCTAGATTCAAATGATCGGCTAAAGATAAGGAAGTGGTCCCAACTTCACTAGCTCCGGGGGAGAAAAGCTGCGGCCAGCCCGGAAGATGATCGGGGAGTCAGCCAAATTCCGTTATATTTGATAAAATCTTCCTGCGTATGTACACCAAAACGCTCTTGCTCAGCCTGTTATTCTGCCTTTCTCTACTTTGCCTCCCCACGCGGGCGCAGACGCCCCTGACGCCCCGTCCCAAGATCGGCCTGGTCCTGAGTGGGGGTGGTGCCAAGGGGCTGGCCCACATCGGTGCCCTGAAGGTGCTGGAGGCTGCGGGGATCCGCCCTGATTACATCACCGGCACCAGTATGGGAAGCATCGTGGGCGGTCTTTACGCCATTGGTTATTCCCTGGAAGAGTTGGAAGAATTGGCGCGGACCATCGACTGGGAGGATTACTTCAACGATGCCCTAGCCCGCAAGTACCTCCCGATCCAGGAGCGGGGCATCGCCGATTTTTACCAACTCACCCTGCCCCTGGAAAAGGGCAAGGTCGCACTGCCCAAGGGGCTGATTCGCGGGCAAAAGATCAACCTGCTGCTCTCGCGACTTACGGCCCGGTCGCACGGTGTGGAAAGCTTTGATGATTTTCCCATCCCCTTCCGCTGCGTCGCCACCGATTTTGAAACGGGCAATGCCGCCGTACTCGCCCGGGGCAGCCTCGGTGAGGCCATCCGGGCCAGTATGTCGATCCCCTCGGCGTTTGTCCCCTTCGAAATCAACGGCCGACTCCTCATCGACGGGATGTCGGTGCGCAACCTGCCCGTCGAAGACGTCAAAGCTATGGGGGCCGATATCATCATCGCCGTCGATGTTGGGGGGCCTTTGTACACCCGCGAGGATTTGACCTCCCTGGTGGTGGTATTGGATCAGACTAGTAGCTACCGCATCGTAGAATCGGTACAGTGGCAGTCCCACTTTGCGGACATCGTCATCAAACCCAACTTGGAGGGCCTCAGCGTATTGAGCTTTGATCGGGTGGATACCCTGATCGCTCGGGGGGAGCGGGTTGCTCAGGATAGTTTGGCCAGGGTACTGGAGATCCTGGGAGTGGAGCGTGGGTCGGCGCCCGCTTACCGACTTGAGCCCGTGGAGATCATCCACCTGGATAGCATCGAATACCACGGTTTGGATCGCAAGGGTCAGGAGGTAGTCAGCAAGGTCTTGCAATTGCGGGTGGGGGAGGACTACATCATCGAGGAGTTGGACGCCCGTTTTCAGCGCTTGTTGGGGATGCGCTTTATCAAAGACATATACTACCGAGTCATTCCCGTTGGTTTGGACCACAAATTGGTCATCTACGCCACGCCCCAGAGCGGGGACTTTATCAAAGTGGGGATGAACTACGACAGCAACCTTAAGGCGGGGCTGCTGTTCAACACCACCCTCCGCAACAAATTGCTCAACGGTTCGCGTTTGACCTTCGACCTCAAGGTCTCGGAATTTCCCTCCGCCCTGGGGCGCTACACCCTCTACACCGCCCGTCGGCCCAATATCGGGATACAGCTCCAGGGCGATCTGCATTTTTATCCGGGGTTCTTTTACCGGGAAGGGAACTCGGCGGGGGAGTACCAGTGGAACCACGGGACGCTGGGGTTGGACGTTTTTTCCGCCCTCATCAACCGCTGGTTGCTATCGATCGGGGCGGCCTGGGAACGCTACTCCCAAGACGCCCTCTTCTTTGACCCCCTCAGCCAGTCCCTCCGGCTGCGACAGGGCTACTTCCGGGGATCCATCCTGCGCGACACCTACGATCGTTTGCATTTTCCCCACCGTG
The DNA here is from genome assembly GCA_937899855.1 of uncultured Saprospirales bacterium. Lineage (GTDB taxonomy): Bacteria > Bacteroidota > Bacteroidia > Chitinophagales > Saprospiraceae > CALLVY01. Next base: position 8,261 of record CALCCH010000020.1, read on the forward strand.
GCTCCTACTTCAACCTGAGTGGGCGCTGGTCTTTTGAGTCCAGTTTCCGCCGCATCGTCAACGAGGAGAGTAGCATTGAAGCAACCGAAAACCGCCTCTTGCGTCTACAGTACCGCCAGGTCATTCCACTGGGGAAGTGGTTTTCGCTACACTGGTTCAACGACTTGGGGGTTCAGTTTGCGCAGCGCAACAACCTACTCAATATGTTTTCCCTCGGTCGGGCTTTGTACAACGAAATCACGCACATCGACTTTTACGGGCTCGACTTTATGCAGCGTCCCGCGACCCGCTACGCTTTTACGGGGGTCAAATTTCGCTACGAACCCGCCCTGGATTATTTCGTGAACCTGGCCATCAACTACGGTTACTTCCGGGCGGAAGCCCTGCGGTTTGCGGATGGGGAGGGGACGATCGACGTGTCGGCCGCGGAGGGGGCATTGTTGGG
>CALCCH010000021.1 GCA_937899855.1 uncultured Saprospirales bacterium
GCGTTGAACTGCTTTGTAGTTGAAAAAATAAGAGCACAGGGCTTTCTCGTGGGTGGATACGAAAAAACCAGGACAGCTTACTGGACGACGTTAGTGTTGAATGGAGATACTCAGTAAATGGGGAGTATCCGTGAAGCTAGGTTAGGTTGTTTTTAGGTTGTTTCTTATAAATGCTTTTGGAGGAAGGTAGTCCAGATTTTGGTTCTCACCGAGCCTCATTTTGAGCGGAATAGCCTTAGCTATTGCGGGAGAAATAGGCAACGGAGAGGTTCTAAAGATGGAGCAGATTCGCCGATGGGTATTTGTAAGACACAACCAAGTTTTTAAACGCTTATGGTTTTTCTTCACAGCTTACAAGAGATTATATGCAATATTGCTGGGAGACTTGTAAACAATACAGTCACTTTAATCCTTCTTTCAATAAAAAATGCTTCTGGGGAATTTTCCCCCAGAAGCATTTTGCTGCTGCGTTGTAATCGCTAACCTAGCGCCCGATGGCCAAGCTTTCCTCCACGTAATCCAGGACCTTCGTCATGAGGTGGACGCGGTCCTTGCCCCGAACGTTGTGCGGGTGCATGGGATAGGGGAAAAAGTCGACCTGGATGCCTTCGTCGACAAAGGCGCGGATGAGGTCGAGGCTGTGTTGCATCACCACCACGTCATCGACCGTTCCGTGGATGAGGAGCAGGTCGCCCTGTAAGTTTTTGGCGTAGTTGAGCAGGCTGGCCTGGCGGTAGCCCTCGGGATTTTCCTCGGGGCGATCCATGTAGCGTTCGCCGTACATCACCTCGTAGTATTTCCAATCGGTGACGGGCCCACCAGCCACTCCGGCCTTAAAGGTACCGGGCTGGCGCAGCATGAGCGAGGTGGCCATAAAGCCCCCGTAGCTCCAGCCGTGTACCGCCATGCGGTTGGCGTCGACGTAGGGCAGGCCGCTCAGGTATTCGATGCCCATCATCTGGTCGCGGATTTCCACTTCTCCCAGACGGCGGTGGATGGTATTTTCAAATTCAAAACCCCGATTGGCGGAGCCGCGGTTGTCGAGGGTAAACACGAGGTAACCCTTTTCGGCAAATTGGTACATCCACAGGGGAGCACCCGCCATCCAGCTGTTGTTGACCATCTGGGCGTGGGGGCCACCGTAAACGTACACCAAGACGGGGTACTTCCGGCGTTCCTCGAAATTGCTCGGCTTGATCAAGCGACCGTGGAGGGTGACGCCATTGTCGGCTTTGAGCTCCAACAATTCGGCCTTACCGATTTTGTAATCACGCAGGGGATTGGTCGCGGCCAGCAGGTTGGCCACCTTTTTCCCACGGGTATTCACGATGTCGATCGCACGCGGCGTCTTGAGGCTGCTGTAGGAATCGATCAGGTGGATGCCATTGTCGCTGAGGCGGTAGCGGTGGATGCCGCTGCTTTCGGAGAGGCGCTTGGCCTCGGCCGTTCCCAGGTCAACCGCATAGGCGTAGCGATTCAATCCGCTTTCGTCCGAACCCGCTACGATCAGATTTTTTCCCGAACCACTCAGACCCAAAATTTCGTCGACCACCCACTGGCCCTTGGTCACCTGCCCCAGCAATTCGCCCTCCACATTGTAGCGGTAGAGGTGCGTATAGCCGTCGCGTTCGCTGAACCAGAGGAACTCGTTGGGCGCATTGGGCATAAACCACACCGGATGCTCGGGTTCGACGTATTTGTCGTGCTGCTCTTCGAAGAGGGTCTTAACGAAATCGCCGGTCCGGGCGTCGTACTTGTTGAGCCACATCCGGTTTTGGTCGCGGTTGACCACGGCGAGATAAAGGTAATTGCCCTCGGGGCCCCAGCCCAGGTTGGTGAGGTACTGATCGGCGGGGCCGTCCACCTTGAGGTAGGTCAGGCTTTCCTTGGCCACGTCGTACACGCCCACCGAAGCCGATTCCGAAGCCTGGCCCGCCATGGGATATTTGGTGGTGCGCAGCTTGCCGGGGGTGGCGGTGATGTCGAGCAGGGGATAATCCGCTACTTTGGATTCATTTTTTTGGTAAAAGGCCAGCCGGTCGCCCCGGGGGGCCCAGAAGGTCCCCTTGGAGATGCCGAATTCGTAGCGGGCAATGGCCTGTCCACTCACGACATTGGGATCGTTGAGTTGGATGACGGCCTTGCTCTCGCCCCCGGCATTGACGACAAAGAGGTCGCTGCCCTGGGTATAAGCCGCGAGGTTTTTGTCGACCATAAAATCGACGTTGGCGGCGCCTTTGGGCAATTGGAGGAGGCGGTTGGCTTTTTTGGAGGAGGTATTGTAGTTGTAGTAGGCGTTTTGGTACCGGAAGTAGAAGTCGGTCGCGCTGGTCCAGCTGATGCGGGGCAGGCGGGTCAGTTCGAGTCCGGTGGCTTCGTTGATTTGGCTGAGGGGGATGCGTTGGTCGCGTTTTTTCCCCAGGGGCGAGCGGCGGATAAAGGCATCGCCTTTGTCGGAGTGGAAGGACAGCTCGGAGCCGGTGGGGAGCCACTGGAGGCCGCGGATGTTTTGCGTGGCCAGTTCGGTCAGTCCTTTGAGGATGGCATCCGACAGGCTGAGTTCGTTGTTTTGGGCGCCGGCCCAGGTGCTGCCGAGCAACAGGAGGAGGCAGCCGAGGTAGAGGGATCGGTTCACGATTGGCAATTTCATTGAGCGGGTTGAAGTGGTTTAAATGGGTTTGGAAAAAATCGGCTTGAAGATAGGGAATTTTCGGGAAGTGTGTAGCGGTGGGGGCTGGGGGAAGGGGCAATCGGTGGAGAAAGGCTGGGGAAAGCTAAAATTTGATTTTTTTTCGGGCGAAAGCTGGCGGGAATGGGGGAAATTGTTCTATATTTGCGTTCCGTTTGCCGAAGTGGTGAAATTGGTAGACACGCACGTTTCAGGGGCGTGTGCTCGCAAGGGCGTGGGGGTTCGAGTCCCCCCTTCGGCACTTCCACTTTCATAAGCTCTTGCCTAGCAAGGGCTTATGTCGTTTTAGGACCTAGCCCCGAGCCGCGGTGTTGGTACCCAAGCAGGCCAAATTCTCTTTTTCTGCTGGTTTTTGGGAGCCGAGCGGGCCCGTCCGGATGG
>CALCCH010000022.1 GCA_937899855.1 uncultured Saprospirales bacterium
CGGGCAGACGTTGTTATTAGCGCTGCCAATCCGCTATCTTTAGTTCATGGTAGCTCCCCGGCAGTTGTTCGAAGACTTTCTGGCCCTCTTTTACCCCCGCCTCTGTTTGGCCTGTGGCCAGCATCCCCCCACCGGCGACGACCTCACCTGCACCGTCTGCCAGTACCAATTGCCCCAAACCAACTTCCACCTCGAACGCGAAAATGGCTTTACCGAACACTTTTGGGGGCGCCTACCCCTCCAAGCGGGAGCCGCACGCTATTATTTTACCAAGAAGAGCAAAACCCAGCAGCTCATCCACCAACTCAAATACGGTGGCCAGGCCCGTGTCGGCTTACAAGTGGGCCGGCAATACGGGCGGGAGCTCCGGGACGCTCCCCACTTCCGCGGCATCGATCTCATCGTTCCCGTTCCCCTACACCCCCGCAAGCAAAAAATGCGGGGCTACAATCAATCCGACAGCTTTGCCCGGGGGCTCTCGGAAAGCCTACAACGCCCCTGGCAAGCCCATGCCCTTCAACGCGTGAGCCCCAGCCCCAGCCAGACGCAAAAAACCCGCATCGAACGCTTTGAAAATGTCCGGCGAGCATTCCGCGTTCCCCGACCGGCCAACCTAAGGGGCAAACACCTACTCCTGGTCGACGACGTCCTGACCACCGGCGCCACCCTCGAAGCCTGTGCCCTCCAAATTCTCGCCATCCCCGGTACTACCGTCAGCATGGCCACCATCGCCATGGCGCAGCAAAGCTAAAGGAGATGCCTGTCACACTGATCCCATTTTTCCCGACCGCTAAAGCCCCAAAAAAATTAAACTTCGCTCGACTGGAACCTCCAGTCGGCGCCCGCGTGCGCAACTGCGTCGCCTATTTTTCCGTATCATTAAAAAAACAATCCCGTATTCCCCACTTTAACACCAATCCACAATGAGTACCCTATCTCGCGCCCTATTCATTCTCTTTTGCAGTGGACTCTTTCCCCTCGCCCTGCCCGCCCAGTTCGTCAACTTTGAGGATACCTGGAAGGAATTTCTCGCCAACGAAAAAACCTCCAACATCAGCAAGCTGACGCAGCCTTCCAAGGAGGAGAAAATCGACTACGCCAAATACTGTCTCATGTACGCCACCACCTACTTCTGCGGTGGGGAGATCGACCAGTCGGAGAAGCAGATGTCCGAAATCCGCAGCGTAGGCGAGACGGCCTACAACCAAATCCCGGGCTTCAAGGAACGCTTTACCGATTTGGAGGTCAAGATCAAGGCCTTTTACAAGGTCGACCGGCTGTGGAAGATCTTTTTGCTCAAACGCAGCGTCACCATTGCCGACCTCGAAGGCATCGAGGCCGCCACGCGGGTCTGCGAAAAGGGGACCCTCGCCAAATACAACCACATGGCGTCCTACGCCTACTACTGCCAGAAGGACCTGACCAAGGCCAAGGACTATTTTGAAAATCGGGTCTTAAAACTGGCCGAACGCACCACCCTCAAGGTGGCCGATGTCGAAGGGTTGGAAAAAGAGGTGGGCACCACCAAGAAACTGTACAAGGGCCTCACCGCACTGGGTAAGGCCTGGAAGACCTACATCGATACCGATCAATCGCCCGGCTTCAAACCTGAGCTGCCCCTGATCCAGTGCCACGTCGAGCCTTCCATCAAGGTGCACGTGTTGCGAGCCGCTGCCGATCTCTGTGAACGGGGGGCTGCCGAATTGGCGCAAATCGAAAAACTAGAGAATACGATGGACGAGCCCCTGAGTACCGCCGTAGCCAAGAAAGTCGACTGGCTGCGCGGGGAGGTGGGCAAATACACCGGGGATGAGGCGGTGCTCAATAAGGCCTGGGAAGAATTCAAATCGACCCAGGAGCTGGCCCAGGGCATCAACTTTGGCTACGAATACTGCCGACTGGAGGATCAAATCAAGGCCTACATCATGAATGGGGCCATCAACTTTAGCGAGCAAGCCGAGACCATGCTCAACAAAATCGTCGCCCTGCTCCAGGAGCACGCGCCCCAGATGGGAGCGGATACCGAGACCCAATTGCAAAAGCTGTTCGATCGCTACCAGCAACGCGAAGAAGAGCTCAAGGCCCTCAACAGCCTCTGGTCAAGCTACCTCGAAAATGGCGATACGCTGCTGGAAGCCTACGAGCTGGCCGCGGCCTACTGCGACCCCATTGCCCAGACCAAGGCTTGGGTCATCGAGGGCAGCTTCTTTGAGGCCTGTATGGAGGGCAAAAAATACCTGGACCAAATCGACGCCCTCAAGCGGGAAAAGCGCCTAAAATACGAGGAAGACCTCAAGTGTGCGGTGATCCGACTGCGCCAAAAGGTCTACGACTGCCGCTACTGGGAATTGGTACTCCAGGCCCGCAAGGAAACCCACGCCGAACGCGAGCGCTTTGGCCCCGAATCCGCCAAGATCATGTACGGCGACTTAAACAGCGACCAACTGCCCTGCGAAACCACCGTATTGTACAATCCCTTGGGCAATATCGGCATCAAATACATCATTTCGACCTACCTGTGCCAGGAAATCGACCTGGCCAAAATGGGGGATCCCGAGTACTACAAAAAAATTGCCAGCTGGGTAGACAGCAAGGTGCTGCAAGCCTACTGCGAGACCAGCATGCGTTGTAAGGAGGACTTCTTCATCTACCTCGAAGGACATACCGACGGGCACGCCTTTAAAGGGGCGCGCTACAAAAAATCGCTCGATATCCCGGAGGGAACGATCTTTACGCACTACCTGGACGAAGAGGTGGCGGAGAAAAATACCGAACGGGAAATTACCAATAGCCTACGTAGCAATATGGAGCTGGGCATCGCTCGGGCCTGGACCGTCAAGCACCAGCTGGATTTTATGGAAGTGCCCATCGAAATTGGGGCTTACGAACATCCCGATGATGAAAAGGGCGGCGAATACCGCAAGGTGGATATCGAGCTAAACATTACCAACCTCTTGCTCGATTTCTACGAAAAACGGCTCCAGGAACTGCTCGACGCTTCGGGAATTGGCAAACGCCCGGACGACTGCTAGGCAGTTTAACAAAACATTACGCTTTCAAAGGCCAGCGACGGGAACTAAGCTCCCCCGATTCGCGGTTTATATAGTGCGGTACGGTCGCAAGACCAGCGAAGCACCGCACCGATAGAAATCTCAAACAACTCACTTACTCTTTACTTATCGCCCCAATATCCCGAGTGGAAGCACCCAATCCCGATGCCTCCACTCGGCCTCGTTACCGTGGTGGCTTGTTGAGCCGCCGATAAAAAGGAGCTACACCAATGATCAAGACTTATTCCGACGCGGAGATTCTCCAAAAGATACGACTGGGCATCCCCTCCAACGCCGCGGTGGTGGGTTGGTTATACGACCAGATTCGCCCCCAGATTTACAGCATTGGGATCAGCATGGGCCTCACCAATGAGGAAGACATTCGGGACCTCACCCAGGACGTCATTGAGGCGTTCTACCGCCAGGTCATGGAAGATCGCTTTCGGGGGGAATCGAGTATCCTTTCCTACCTTTACGCCATTGCCAAAAACAAGTGTGTCGATCGATTGCGCAAAAGCCGCGAATTACTCTACGATCCCCGAGAACTCGCGGAAAGTGGGGAAGAATGGGACGAGGAATCGCCGGAAGCCCTGGTGATCTTGGCCGAAAAAACACGGCTGTGGAAAGGTTTCCTGGGCCTTCTCCCCGAAAAGTGCCAGCGGACATTACAACTCTACTTTTCCCCCGAGTCGCCCAGCCGGGAGCAAATGGCTCGGGAGCTGGGCTTGGGGTCCAGCCAAGCCGTAGCCAATGCCATCTACCGCTGTAAGAAAAAACTGGCCCAGCTCATCCTCAACGATCCGATCCTACTCGGCCGACTGATGGATTCCTTCAACGATCCCTTTGGCTTGATGCAGGCCCTCATCCGGTACGCCGACGATTTCAACGCCATCCTGGCCTTCTGCCGGGGGGACCTGCACGATCCCCAGGCCCAGCAAACAATGGAGGAACGAAGCGCCACCGATCCAGCCCTGGCCGCCCTAATCCAATTTCTCCGCGAGCGCCTCTAGGTCATTTTCCTCCTCCCGCTGACGGTTCCGCAGCTCAGTCCGGACCGCCATCATATCGATCCGGTAGCGCCGGTGGCCGTGTTTGAGCAGGTAGCGCTCCAGAATCTTTTCGATGGCCGAGCCCTTGATTTCGGCGATGGCCTCCTCCTCACTGCGCCCCAACTGCTCCTGCATGGCTTTGAGCTCGCTGATGATTTCCGCCGCCGCGCCCGCATCTTCCGAGTCGATGCGGAGAAAGAGCGCGCGGAGAAAATCGTAGATCTCGTAATCTTCCAAGCGATCAAATTCCCGCCGGGTACGCCGTACGGTCTTTTTGGTCAGGGCGTAGATGTCGCCCTCGATGTAGTGCCCCAGAAGGGAGACGTAAAAATCCATGGAAGATTTGATCGGCTTACCGTCTTCGGGGGTGGCCACACCCGTGGCCGAGAGGGCTCCGATGAGGGAATAAATGACACTGGGATAGAAAAATCCGGCAAAGAGCCCGTAGCGCCAGGGGCTGTCCTGGAAAGCGGCGGGCTGCCCCCCAAAGCTGATCGTCAAATCCCAGATTTGCAGGATCCACAGCACCCCGACGGCCAATAGGCCGTGCAGGACGATGCTCCAACGAAACCAGCGCGACCGCCAAATCAGGTGGTGCCCGATCAGGTGATCGAAGTTGCGCTTGCTGGGCAGTCCAAAAATCAGGACGGACGAGACGAAAGCAATGAGGGAGGCAATGATCATAATTTATGGCGGATTTGCTTGATGATTTCCTCGGTTTTCACCTTAGTCTGTTTTCTCTGGGTAAACACCATTACTTCGAGTGCGGCGGATGGCCCACCCCTTAGATCAATATGCCCCACACTCTGGAAGAATTCAAAGGCGGGGAGCAGGGGTTCGATCGGGTGGATGTAGCCTTGTTCGGTCAGTTGTGTTTTGAGGGGGAGCCATCGGTCTTTGGGGAGGGTCGCGATAAACCTACCGATGCTTTCGTAGGAGACTAGTCCATTGCTTTTTATTAAGTCCATAAAACGTGTTTTTCGAAACGCGCCAGTCCGGGCGGCGCTTTTAGTGATCAAATGGAACATTTTGGTTAGCGGAAAACGGTCTGTCAAAGGTTAGTCGAACGAATCGCCCGGATATAATCAGGAATGATGACTTTTTTTAAATTTTTCCCGAAAAAAAAGGACTCCGAAAATACATTCGGAGCCCGTCCTAAAATTAAACTACTTTTAAACTATTACCCAATTGGGTGTCGGAGGGTCAAGGGTCTCCGACAAGCAAAGGGCTAGCGGAGATCGCCTCATTGGCAGTCTACATCGCGGTATTCGCCATTCCAGCAGCGCCAGTCGGAGTCGCCGTAGTGGGCCAGGTCGCGAATGCGGCCATTTTTGGCGCCCTCGTTCCACTGAATTTCGAGGAGATTGTCCTCCACGATGCGGTAGACGTCGTAGCCCCGGCTAAAGGCAGCGCCGGGCAGTTCACGGTATTCGATGTAGTCGCCCCGGTCATCATCATTGGCCGAGATATTGGTGTAGCGCATCGTTTTGACACCGCTGTCGAGGTCGCGGCTAAAGCGGGCTTCCAGTACGGGCAGGGCAGCGGCGAAGGGGCGGTGGTAAAGGGTCCAGACGGCACCCGATCCATCGTTTTCCGTCACGCCCGTATACCATTTCACCCGCGAAAAACCACCCACTTTGGACAGGTACATCTCCCAACTCACTTGGTCACTGGGCAGCAATTCGGCAAACAACTCCGCGGAATAGACCGATCCGTCGTAGCCCGTCACGTCGTAACTCCACAGCCAGATGCCATCCCCTTGGTATTCGGGGCGGTGGTTGAAAGATTCAAAGAAAGCCAGGGTGGGTAGACCCGTGCTCAGTACGATGGCGGTATTCCAGCCCACCAGATTGCCCGCGGCGTAAAGCCAGTGCCAGTAGGTATTGCTCGCGCTGCTGCTCTGCTCTCGGGAAACGGCCGTGGTATCGGATTCGGTAAAATCGGTGAAGGTCATGACAAAGGCCTCCTGGGCGGGGAGCTCGGGCGCTTCCCTACCTTGGGGGTCGGTGGTCTCCTCTTTGGTACAGGATTGAAACAAGGCGAGGGTGAGGGCAAGAACTAAAACAAAACGCAAATTTTTCATAATATTTTCTTTTGGTTTAATTCGTCCTGAACAACTGGAATTTCGCGGGAGGTAGCCATTCCCAGACGCCGAACGAGTGGTATTCAATTACCGGATGCAAGAAATATTGCTGCATACGTTTTTAATACCCCGGGCTGGAGATTTACCCCTAGTGGGGCGAGAAAAAAATGTACTTTTTCGAAAATTTAGGGAAATCGGGAGCCTATTGGGCCTCCACGGTGTCGCGGAGTACGGCAGCCGTCGCAAAAAAGCCCAGTCCCCCATTGCTGACGTTAGTCGGCAGGCTGCTCGGCAGCTCGTCGTACAAACCGCCCCGCCAATCCTTCTCCATCATCAAAGCCCGCAGGTAGGCCGCAAACTCCGTCGTGAGGGCGTACTTACTCACCGCGACGGTGCTGCCCCGGGGAAGGAACACATTTTCCAACTGCCCCCGAAAAAACTCGCTGACGTCCAAAGTGCTGAAGGAATAAAAGTACAAACGCGCCCGCGTCGGTTCCGAGCCACCGAGCGGCGGCCCGTCGATATCGACGATGTAAAGGGCCTGTTCCTCCGGGGTGTACACCGGCGGCGCCACGACACTCAGACTGTCCACCCCAGCCTCAAAAAAGGTGACCGCCCCCAGCGGTAAGATCGGGACCGCCGTACTTCGGGCCGTGTAGCGCTGTCCCTCCCATTCCACCGTCAGCTGGACCTCCTCGCCCACTCCCGCTCGAAAGGGCACCTGACTCCGGTAGCGCGACGCATCTTCGGCAAGAGCCACGAAGGGGTACGTTTCCTCCCCCACCCGCACCGTCACCCGATCCGCCACCAGCGGCCGGCCCGCACCGTTGGGCTCGCCAAAACTGTGCGTCAGCCGCAATTCCTGAATCCGCCGTTCATTCGTCAGGATCGCATCCACTACCGGCAGGTCGTTTTCGCCAGTTTGGAAATCCCAATCGACAACTTCCTCACAACTGGACAGCGAAAGGAATAGGATCGACCAAAGGCAAGTGATTCGCAGCATGGCTTAAAGTTTGAATTTATAGGAAAGTGAAGGAAAAAAGCGGATCAAATCCGTCTGCGTACTCCGCAATTCCCGCTCGTTCGCGTAAGTGGCCTGGACCAGCGGCTCCCCCTCCTTGAGGATGACCTTGTTGAAGTTGACGCTGACGACGTTTTTGTGGCCCAGAACATTGTAGACGGAAAAAATCAGGTGGTGCTGGTACTTGGCATCGGGCTTTTTATTGAGCGTAAAGCCCAGCGCAAGGTCCAGTCGTTGGTAGGTCGGTAGGCGGTCGTTGTTTTTTTCGTCGTAAATCGGAACCCGGTAGTCTTGGAACTGGTAAAAACCCGTGGGCGATGAAAAAGCCGAACCCGTGTAGGCCGTCCAGTAGGTCGACCAGCGGAAACGCCGGGTGACCTGGCAGTTGACCAAGAGGGTAAAATCGTGGGGGCGGTCCTGAAAGGCGGGGTATTCCCGGCCACCGTTGATGCCCGGCGTCCGGCGTAGGACCCGGGAATAGGTGTAGGACAGCCAGCCGCTCCAGCGTCCCAGCTTCTTTTGCAGCATCAACTCAATACCGTAGCCGTACATGGTCCCAAAGCGGAGCTCTCCCTCGATTAGAGGGTTGAGCAAAACGTTGGCGTGGGGCCGGTAATCGATCTGATTGTTCCAACGTTTGTAGTAAGCTTCGGCGCTCCACTCGATTTGGCGACGGGGAAAATACTTTTGGTAGCCCAGGGCAAACTGCTGCATCGACTGGGGTCGGATGTTGGGACTACTCGGTAGCCAGACCTCCAAGGAGGTAAAGGGTGAAGCCGAATTGGAAATCAACTGGAGGTACTGATAGTACAGGCCGTAGCTGGCTTTGAGGGTAGAGGTGCTGTCGAGTTGGTACTCGGCACTCAGACGGGGGCCAAGGTTGTGGTAGCTCTGATAGGACTCAGCTCCTACCTGGACCGAATCACTGACCACAAAATCATCGTTGAATAGAAAATATTCGGCGGGGCCCCAATTGTCCCAACTCGTATAACGCAATCCCGCCCGGAGGCGCCAGCGCTCCGTCGGACGTAAATCCAGACTGCCGTAGAGCACCTGCTGGCGCGAGCTGTTGGTTTGGAGGGGGGGAAAAAATTCGAGCAGCGCTCCCGTCGACAAGGCGCCGGGATTGAAGCTGTAGCCACTGAATTCGACCCCAAATTTGACGCTTAACCGGGGGCGAACGTAATACGTAAAATCCGATTTCAAGCTCAACTGTCCAATCCCAGATTGCCAGTCGTTGTTCTCAAAAGACAGGCGATAATTGTACACCCCAACGTACAAAACGGTATTGGAAAACAGCTTGGCATTAAACAAATGGTTCCAACGCAGGGTACTGGTAAAATTGCCCCAGGCAATGCCCCCACCGACGCTACCCAGGCTATCGCCGCGGGCGATCAGATCGTCCCGACCGTTGATCACGGTAAAAAAGAGGCGGTTCTTGTCGTTGAGTCGGTAATTCCACTTAAAGCTAAAATCGCTAAAGCCCAGATCGCTATTGGGTGCAGCATTCCGATACAACCAGTCAAAGTTGGACCGGCGGACCGAGGCAAAGATCGAACTGCGGCCCTTGACCAGCGGCCCTTCCAGGGCAAAGCGATTGAGCAAGGGATTGCGCGACCCCCGAAAGCTCCAGCGCTGCGAATTGCCATCGACGGTCCGGATGTCGATCACCGACGACAGGCGATCGCCCAGGCTGGTGGGAATATCGCTTTTGTAGACCTTGATGCTTTTGGCGAAGTCGGGAATCACCATGGAGTAAAAGCCAAAGAGGTGAGCGGGATTGTAGATGGGAGCGTCGTCGATGATGATGAGGTTTTGGTCTTTTTCCCCACCCCGGGTAAAGAAAAAGGCCGAGCCATCGCTGTGCGATTTGATGCCGGGCAGGGTTTGGAGGCCCTTGATGGTTCCCGATTCTCCTCCGAATTCGGGCATGTTCTCCAGGTCTTCGGGGCGTAGGGTCAGCTCGCCCATTTGTTTTTCGCGCAGCACCTCCCGCAGGGGACGCTCCACAATCACGTCGGGCAGCTCTTCCAAACGCGCTTGAAGCCGGAGGCTTTGTTTGCGATCAGCGGTCAGGGTCAGCTCCAGACGACGCGCTTCGTAGCCGACGTAGGAATAGGTGATCCGGGCCGCCCCCTCCACCAGCCGGAGGGAATAAAAGCCAAACTCGTTGGTAAAAGTCCCCCGCTGGCTGCCCCCGACGAATACGGAGGCGCCAATCAGGCTTTCGCCCGTACTGGCATCGGTCAGAAAGCCACTGATGGTGTAGTAGCTAGGAGCGGCGGGAACCTCCGATCGGGGCAGAATGACGATTTGGGCCTCGACCCGTAGGTATTCGATGGGTACTTTTTCAGCGAGTTGTTGTAGGGCACGGTCCAGATCGACATCCTGGCATTGGAAGACCACCGTTTGGTCAGCAGCGATGGCTTCGGGGTTGTAGGAAAATTTGACGCCGCTTTGTGCACTCAGTTGCTGGAGCACCTGATCGAGCGTCAGGGAAGTACTGTTGAGACTGACCCGGGCCGGGGGAGATCCCGGCTGGGCGAGCGCAGTACTGGCCAGGAGCAGCCAGCAGAACAGGGGGAGCACAATTTTTGGCATGTTCAAAATTAACAATCCAAAACCAATTGCCTCGGGAGGCGAGGCGATAATTCGCGTTGGTCTTCGAGTGGCACAAAACGGGCCGAAAATCAGCAGTTGTCGGGATTGCCGTCGAGCCAGACCTTTTCGCCTTCCCGTTGGACCTCCAGCTGGAGGGTGGCGGCCAGAATGCGCAGGATGGCCTCCAGGTCCAGCCCCGTCAGGTCGGTAGTCAGTTTGCAGCGTACCAACTGGGGATTGCGCAGGGCAATCGGACGGTGAAATTTGCGTTGGAGGGCGAGCACCACCCGATCCAGGGGCGTAGCGTCAAACACCAAGCTATCCGACTGCCAGGCGAGTGCGTAGGGATCGGCATCGGCAGCCTTGCGCAAGTTCCGCCGGGCCTTGTCGTAGATGGCCATTTCCCCCGCCTCCAGTACCATTTCCCGCTCCGCCGTCCGAACGGCGACCCGACCACTTTGGACGACCACTTGGGTTTCTCCGGCCGCCGTACGGGCGTCTACGTAGAAAGAGGTGCCCAGCACTTCGACCGTCAGGACATCCGTGGTGATGAGGAAGGGGCGCTCGGTATCGCGTTGGACGTCAAAGAAAGCATCGCCCGCCAGTTCGCCGCGCCGCTGCCCCGCCGCTTCGCGGTAGCGAACTTGGGCGAATTGATTGAGGGTCACCTGGCTCCCGTCGGGCAGGCGTTCCGCTTCGATTTGTGCGGCGGCGGCCAACGCTAGTTCCGACGTAGCGGTGGGCCCCAGGAGCCAGTAGGCGGAGAAGATCAGCACGACGGCGGCGGCTACCGAAGCGACGCGCCACCAAGTCCGGCGGCGCGGCAAGGCCACCACCCGGGCATTGGACTGGATGAGGGGTTTTATTTTTTCCCACTCCTGTTCGGCATCCACCCCCAGACGATTCTCCGAAGTTCCGGCGAGGGCCCAGGCCCGTTGCACTTCTCGAAACTGGGCACGATTTTCTGGCGAAGCCAATACCCAGGCCTCCAACTCCGCCACTTCGGCAGCAGTGGCTTCCTCATTCAGGTACTTACTGATGAGTAGCAGTGGATCGTCGTGGTATTGTTCTTCTTTCATACGTTCTAAACTCATTACACTCGGTGGCGTACTTTCCCTTAGTCGGTCAGCAAAAAATTAGGCTCCAATCCATTTCCCAGCACATCCACCACCAGAGGTAGTAGTCTTTTAGGGCTTCCCGCAAGCCCCGCAAGGCTCGGGACATATGGGCTTCCACCGTTTTTTGGGACAGGCCCAGTTCCTCGGCAATATCCCGGTATTTCATCCCGCGGTAACGGCTCATTTCAAAGACTTGGCGACACTTGGCGGGTAGCGTATCCAGGGCTTGGGCGATCTTGGTCCGCAATTCGTCCAAGTCCGGCTCGTCGGCTTCCTTGCGCTGGTCCAGATCGTGAATATCGAGATCCAGCACGCGACTGCGGTACCGCTGGTGATCGCGGAGGTAGTTGAGCGAACGGTTGCGAACGGCGGTAAAGAGGTAAGACTTGGGCGCCTTGCTCAGGTCGATACTCGCCCGATTTTCCCACAAATTGAGGAATACCTTTTGACTGATATCCTGCGCGGCCGCCCGGTCTTTGACAAACTGGTAGGCAAAATTGCACAAATGCGCGAAGTGCTCCTTGAACAGCTGTTCGAAGCGCTGGTGATCGAGCGTTTGATTTTTGCCGGGTACTGCCATGGTCAGAAGCCAAAGATAATCAGAAGCTAGGGATTATCGCAGGAGTCCTCCCGTTAGGCGGATCAATTCGGTTTCGGTGCTTTTGAGGTTGAACAAGGCGTTGAGCCGAGCTTGGGCGGCATTGATGTAAGCGATTTGAATACTCCGGTAATCGAAAGAGTTGATTTGTCCGGCTTGAAAGCGCTCGGCGGCGATGTCGAGATTGCGTTGGGCATTGTCCCGTAAGGATTCGGTCAGCGCGAGCAATTGGACCTGGTTGCGGTAGGTCTCCAAGCTGTTGGTCAGTTGGAGGGAAAGGCTGCGTTTGAGGTCTTCGATCCCGAGCTGGGCGATTTGCTCTTCAACCACCGCGTTTTGGATGCTGCGTCGGCGAGTGCCCGCGTCGTAGAGTGGAAAAGTAGCGGTAAAATTCAGGTAATAGCTGAGGCTATTGCCCGCGGTGAGGGGGAAGGGTTCTCCCGTACGGGGATCGTCGGTAAACAATTGAAAAAAGGTTCCCGTAGCGTTACCGCCGGTATTGATTCGGAGGGAGGGATAGCGATTGCTTTCCTGCAGCTCGCGATCAATGGCGGCCAGGCTGCGGCTAAAGCGCAGATTCTGCAATTCGATGTTGTTGGCCAGCATTTCGGTTGCCAGGTTCTCGTAGTCGTAGGGGGTCCGTTCTGCGGCGAGGGTATCGGTAAAGGTGTAGGCGCGGTTGAGTTGGTCGACACCCATCGCCAGGTTCAGGTTGCGCACTGCCGTTCGGTAGCTCTGCTGCTGGACCAGCACGCTGGTGGAATCGTTGAGGTAGGCATCGGTATTTTGCAAGACGTCAAAGGTACCGGCCTGCCCGAGTTCCCGACGGAGCTCTTGGAAAGCGAGGCGATCGCGCGACAGGGTGAGCACCTCCCGCAGTACAGACAGTTGCTCCCTCTGGACCAGCACCTGATGGTAGGCCAGGATGATTTGCTGAATGGTCGTTTCCAGGATCTGCTGGGTACTGCCCTGGCTTTGGCGTTCGATCTCGGCCAGGCGCTTTTTGTTGATGCGCACCTTGTAGCCATCGAATACGGTCCAGGCCAGGTCGACGTTGCCGGTAAGGCCTCCGTTGACGAAGCCCCCGTTGATGAAGGAGGCGGGGTTATTTTGATTGGTGAGGGCGTTATTGGAGGTGAGGTTGAAATCGATCCGGGGATAACGCCCGGCGGCGGCATAGGAATTGTTGTTTCCCGCAATGGCTTCGCGCTGCTGGCTGATCTGAATCTGGTAATTATTGGCCAGTCCGACTTCAATGGCCTGGGAGAGACTGAGGGGGGCTTGGGCCAGGGGGGCAGACTGGGAGCCGATGAGTTGGACCAAAACCAGCAGTAAAATCAGTAGGGGACCGTGGGTGAACGTAGCGGATGAGGACATGAGTTACAATCGTGTTTTTATGGTGGGAGGGGAATCAGTGGAGGATGGAGGAAGAAACTACGATCTGGGAGGCAGATATAGGGGAAGGCTGTGGGTGGGACCCACCCTCAAGACACGACCGTTCACCGCATCCCTCAGCCCACGCCGTACGGAGTACGACCTCGCTACCCAAACCTAGGTTTCTCCTCCTCTAGAATCAGAAGAAAGTCGGTACATAGACGCTCCGGAGGTAAAAATTCCATAAATCAGTTTTTGAAAACGGGCGAAAAACCCTCCTAACTCCCTGATTATCAGTTATAAAAAATTTAAAAAATTCTTTTCTAAAAATCGCAATATTACGATTTAACCCAATGCTATCCCACTCAGCTGAATCGTACCGTAAATCACCGCCCCCACCACCACGAGGGCCAGGATTCCCGCAATCACCCAGAGCTCGAAATAAGCCTTCCGCCCTTCCATCGCCGGCTCGACCTCCTCCCAACTGGGCTTGATCCCTTCCCAGGCGTAGACGGCGTATACCTTAATCCGATTGACCAAAATCAACATCACCGGCAGGAGTACTAAAATGATGAGGGTCGTAAAGGCCAAACCAAAGGCCACCGACACCGCCATGGGAATCAAAAAGGAAGCCTGGACGCTTTTTTCAAACAAGAGCGGCGTGAGCCCCGCGATGGTTGTCACCGAGGTTAGCACGATGGGGCGAAAACGCGACAAACTCGCCTCGTAGAGGGCCGTCATCTGGTCCATCCCTCGTTTGAGGTACAGGTTAAAAGTCGTCACGAATACCAAGGCATCGTTGACGATGATCCCGATCAGGGCAATCACCCCAAGGTTGGACAAGATACTGATCGGGAGCCCCAGCAGATAGTGCCCCCAGGCCACGCCGACCAAACCAAAGGGAATCAGAGCAAAGACGACGATCGTCTGGCTGATCGAGCGGAAAGTCAGCGCGATGGTAAAAAACATGGCCAGCAAAATGATGGGCATGACGGCCGCAAACGACTTGGAAGTCTTTTCGCTCTGGCGATTCTGACCATCGTAAATGGCCCGTACCGAGGGGTAATCAGCCAGAACGACGGGCACGATTGATCCGCGAATATCGGACAAGATATTGGTGACCGATACGTCGCCATTGGCAACTTCCGCCTCGACCTTGACCTCGCGCTTACCGTCGATGTGATTGATGGCGATAACGCCTCGGTCGATGCTCAAATCCGCAATTTCGTGTAGGGGAAACTCCCGACCATCCGCAAACCGAATCCGCATGTTTTCCAACTGGCTGATCCGCCGCCGGTCGGATTCGGCGTAGCGCACCCAGACCTTGACCTCGTCGCGCCCCCTTTGGAGTCGTTGTACCTCGCTGCCAAAGAAGCCCTGCCGGACCTGCGCCACCACTTCCTCGATATTGAGCCCCAGGTAGCGGCCCTTTTCCTTGAGTTCAATGTTGATCTCGCGCAATCCTTCGCTGTTGTTGTCTACCACATCCCGCAACTCGGCCAGGGCTTGCAATTCCTTTTTGACCTGTGCCGTCGCGGCATTGAGTTCCGCATAGTTGCTACCCACCAGGGAGATCGATACGGGTTTGCCAAAGGTGTTGGATACGGTGTAGAGGACCTGTTCAGCGCCGTAGATGGTGCCAGCAGCCGTACGTAGCGCATCGGAAAAGTCGCGCATCCCAAAACCCTCTCCACGGGTCTCGCTATCGAGCATCGTGATTCTCAGGGTGCCCTCGTAAGTCGTTGGCCCCAGGTTGCGTTGCACCTTGAGCACCGCATCCAGGCTGTCGCCCAAGTACACCTGCTTAAAGTTGCGATTGACTTCCCAGACGGCCTCTTCGATGTGAAGCAACCAATCTTCGGTCACTTGCTCCCGCGTACCGGCGGGCATGCGAAGGTTGACGCTGACGTTGTCGAATTCGATATCGGGGAAAAAGGTCCCCTTGATGACCCCTCCCATGAAAGCGCCCCCCGTAATCATCAGACAACTAAAGATGGCGGTAAGTACCAGCCACTTGTTGGCCATGGAAAAACGCAGGATGGGAGCGTAGAAGCGATCGCGCAGGGCGAGCATCATCCGCTCGAATTGTTCGGTAAACCAGCTCTTTTTCAAATCCCGGCGAAGGGCTTTGGAGTGGGAAACGTGGGCGGGTAGGATAAAGGCTCCCTCGACGAGGGAGAAGAGCAAACAAGCGGAAACGACCACCGAAATTTCGAAGAAAAAATCCCCCACCTGACCGTCGAGAAAGAAAAAGGTCGAAAAGGCAATCAGCGTGGTGAGAATGGCGGAAAAAACGGCGGGAAGCACTTCCAATGTCCCGTTGAGGGCAGCTTCAAAGGGCTCATCTCCTTTTTCGTACCGCTGGTAAATGCTTTCGCTGATAACGATCCCATCGTCGACCAAAATTCCGATAACCAAAATCATCCCAAAGAGGGAAATCACGTTGATTGTAATGCCCATGGCCGCGGCCAGTACGAACATTCCCGCGAAGGAAATCGGGATGGCCAGAGCGACCCAGAAGGCTAGGCGCCAGTTGAGAAAGAGGGCCAGCAACACCAGCACAATCAGGAAACCGTAGAAACCATTTTCCACCAATAAGTTGATGCGCGCATTGAGGTAGACCGAATTGTCGACGATCGTGGTTGCCTTGATGATGTCGTTGCGCAAATTATAAGCTTCGATGTAGCTCCGAACGGTATCGGCGATCGAGAGCATGTCCTCCTCGATGGTGTTATTGACGTTGACGATGACGGCGGGGCTGCCGTTGAGGTGGCTGCGATTGGGATTATCGACCCACTTGTCACGGACGTCCGCCACCTGGTGTAGGCGCACCACCCCGACTCCCGGATCATTTTTGACGACAATGTTGCGGAGTTCCTCGGCGTAGTATTTTTTGTTTCGGCTACGGATGAGCAGTTCTTCTTCCTCCCCCTTGAGGGTTCCTCCCGTAATTTCGAGATTGGTGCGCCGGATGGCCTGACTGGCTTGGGCAAAGGTGAGCTGGTAGGCGCGCAGATCACGCTCGCGAAAGGCAATTTCGATTTCTTCTTCGGGGAAGCCCGATAGCGCTACCTTAGAAATACCGCTGATGGAAAGCAACTCCTCTTCCACTTCCCGGGCCTTTTGCTTGAGGGTCAGTAGGTCGACCTTCCCGCTGAGGGCGAAGGTGTAGGCCTCGCCAATGTTGAGGCGTTTGTAGATGACGGGAGGTTCCATACCGGCGGGGAAAGAACTAATTCGATCCACCGCATTTTTGACGTCTTGAAGGATGATGTCCGTTTCGTATCCCTTTTCCACATCTACCGTAACGCTTCCCAGGATTTCCTGCGAGACCGAAGTGACGCGCTCCACCCCCGTAAGGCCCCGGAGGTTTTCCTCAATCTTGGTGACGATTCCCTCCTCCACCTCCTCGGGAGAAGCCCCGGAGAAGATGGTCTGGATGGAGATGATCCGACTTTCTCGCTCCGGGAAGCTGGTCGACTGCAACTGGAGCAGACTCAGCATGCCGATGATAAAGATACCCACCATCAGGAGATTGGAGGCAATGGGGTATTTGATAAAATAAGTAATCAAAGATTTCATAAACAACGCGGGCTTTTGGCTGGCAGTTACTCTCGGACGGAAAGGGCAGGATCTACGGGACGCGGGGCGACCTTCATGCCATCAAAGGCATTGAGGACTTTCTCCCCAAGTATGCGGGTGCCATCGGGAAGACCTCGAACGATGACGGCTTGGTCGCCCTCGTAGACGATGTCGACCTCCTGCTGATACAGGCTGGAATCGCGAAGTACGTATACCGCTTTTTGGTTGACGAGCCATTCGCGGGGAATTTCGTAGACATTCTCTACCTCCCGGTTTTGAACCGTCCCCTTGAGGTACATCCCTTCACGGAGTTCACTTCCCGTGACCCGTACAAAGGTCAGCACCGTTTGGGTATTCGGATCGATTTGGTCGCTGACCCGAGCGACCTTTCCCCGCCAGCGCTTTTGCAAGTCGTCGGAAAACAGCTCGACTACTGCCCCAACTCGCAGGTATTGCAGGTCGGACAGGGCCACGGTGGCCTCGAGCTCGTACACCCCCGCATTCATCAAAGTACCCATGCTCTGACCGGCGCGGACCAGCGAGCCCGGATGGATGCTTGCCGCGGTCAGTACACCGGAAAAGGGGGCCCTGATGCGGTATTTTTCCAGTCGATTCTCCGCACTGCGTATGTTGTAGTATTGGGTGTGCAAATTTTTACCGGCGATGAAGAGCTTTTCCCGCTCGTTTTGTGCCTCGGGCAGTGGAGCGATGATCCGGTTGACCTCAAAAGTATCGAGGTAGGATTTCCAGGAGGCAAAACTTTCGGGGTAATCGATTTTGAGGTCGGGTAGAATTTGGGCAATGGCGTTGAGGAGGCTGCTCTTTTGGGAGAGCAAGCTCAAGCGGTTTTCCTCGTCGTTGATCCGGAGCAGGGTTTCACCTTGTTTGAAATAGCTTCCCACTTTGAAGGGCTTGGCAGTCGCCTCCAGCACCCCGGTCACTTCGGTAAATAGGTCGATTTTTTCGTAGGCACTCAACTGTCCCTGTACCCGTAGGCTGGTCGCCACCGGACCGTTGCGCACCGCTACGACCTTGACCTTACGCAAGGGCTCCGCCGCCACTGCCTTGCGCGGCGGCGGCGTCTTCTGCCGCATCAGCACCTGTGTGAGTACCGCAGCGCCAAACAAAAGGACCAAGGCACCGACGATGGATAACTTTCGTACAATTGGATTCATCACTGGTTTTTTACTTAGTTGCGAGAGCAACCATTTATTAGGCTGTAATAAAGTGTTTTAAATTCTCATTGATCCGCTGGAGCACACTCCGACAGATCGCAATTTCTTCCGCACTGATCCCGCGCGTTCCCATTTCTACTACGCTTTGCGCAATGGGGAAGAGCACCGACTGGAGGGAGCGCCCCTTGTGGGTGAGGTATACCCGGTTTTGCCGTTTGTCGTCGTTGTCCGGGATCCGAATGACCGCATTAAGCTTCTCCAAATGAGCGATGGCACGGGTGATCGTCGCTTTGTCTTTGAACACCAAATCCGCCAATTCCCGCTGGCTGCGCCCATCCTGCCGCCACAGGTGCACCAAAATACCCCAGTGCTCAATGGGCAATTCTAAATCATGGGCCGCAAACTGCTCGCGGAGGGCTTTGCTCATGCTGCGTCCCGTGCGCTTGACCAGATAACCCAACGTTTCTTCACAGATAAAGGACTTGGACTTCATTTTTGTTAGTTGTACGCGCAACTAACAGTCCAGGCGCTTTTTTGTTGCTGCTTTTTTTCAATTTTTTGACTTTTCCCGCTCCAATCGTCCAACTGGCTCGATTTTCCTATTGATTTAGCAACATAAGCCGGGTTTTGAATATCATTCCGCCCTATCTTTGCGTTACATCATCAAATTTTACCACACGGCAAGACATTATGAAACCGATCCCCTCTCTTTTCGCACTGGCACTTTGCCTCCTCAGCCTTTCCCTACCGGGCCAAACAGCCACCAACAGCAATTACACCTACACCATCCACGTCGGGACGTTCGTCACCGCCCAACCAACGGATTTCAACAGCATCCAGCAATTTGGTTTTGTCTACGCGGAGCAATTCCGCAACAACCTGATGCAGGTCTACCTCGGTGGCTTTCCCACCGAAAGCGAGGCGGAGCAATTGCTCCCCGAGATCAAGGTCAATGGCTATCCCGATGCCTACGTCACCCGACGCGATCTGCAACAGGGAGAAAAACAGTACGTCATCCAACTGGCCCTAGCCGGCATCGCGGAGGACATCAACTGGGAACGCTACCTGCGAGCGGGGCCCCTTTTTGTCCTGCTCCAGCCCCGCCAGACCAAAATCGTCACCGGAGTATTTGACAGTGCGGCGGAGGCCAATCAGCGCCTCACCATCGTCAAGCGGCTGGGCTTTGACGACGCCTTCGTCAAGGGAGTCAACAGTGTCTTGCTCCACCGGGTATCGACTTTTGAAGCGGGTCGGGAAATCGTAGCGCCACCAACGGGTCTGGTCGTCGCTGCCCCCGACAGTGGCCCCGCCGTCGAAGAGCCCGCCATCAGTCCCGTCACCACCGAACCGAGCCCCCCGCCCGCGGAGGTGATTCCCGAATCCTACGACGAGGTGCTGACCGCGCGGGGAGACCTCCGGACCGCAGCCACGGTGGAAAAAAAACCCACCCCGGTGCCCAGCCCCGAAGTGCTGCCCCTTCCCCAAATCCGCAAAAACGTCAAGCGTACCTCCGCCATCGAACTGCAAAAGGTCCTCAAACGGTCGGGCCACTACCGGGGCAGCCTGGATGGCCTGTACGGCCCGGGTACGCGGGCGGCTTACGACCAGTGGATGAGCGATAGTGACGACATGCACAAATACCAAATGCTCAACCAACACCAGGAAGAATGGCTGCCCGAGCTGAGTTCCGGCCCCCTACAGGATGCCCTCCACCTCCTCGGCGAGCAACCCGCGCCGGCCCTGCGCTACCTGGAGCAATCCGCGAGCCCCCTGGCCCTGGCCTATCGCGCGTACCAGGGCTTTCATACCCGGGGTGCCCAACGGCAGGTCGACCTCTGGATGAACCAAGCCATCGAAACGGCCTTTGCCGACCAAGTCAAGTCTTCCATTACCTTTGACCCCACCGCCACCTACGCCTACCGCGACCTCAATCAGATCCTCCACCACCTGGCTCAGATCCACAGCGTCACCGAGGCCGAGGCTGCGGTGCCCTGCTGGCTGTTCCAAAGACATCCCGAGGCGGCCAGCAATGCCTTTGCTACCGTCAGTACGTACCGCATGGAGGATTGCGACCGCTTTACACAATGGGAAAGCCTACAGGTTGCCCAGGTGATCGCACGCGAACTCGACCCCAACCCACGCAACAGCCGGAGTATGGCCCAGTCTTATGCCTCAATCCGGGCGGGTTAGTTCGTGGACCCACTGGCCCTGAGTACACCCGAGCACGAGGCGGTCGTCAATTGGAGCCAGTCGCT
>CALCCH010000023.1 GCA_937899855.1 uncultured Saprospirales bacterium
GGGGTGGTAGGAGTTGCGGCTCGACGGGATCACGACGCGCTTCTAGGGGCTGACCAGTTTGCGTGGGGGGGCAACCTATAGTTTTTATGCCCTCAACACGGAGAACGAGGTCGTCAACGTTTTTCAGTGGGACCAAAAGCGGCGGCCGCTGCGTTTTGTGTCGGCCAATATGGTAGCCAGTACGCGCCTGACGGTCCGACAGTTGCAGCAATTATTTACGGGGCAAAATCCACAGCAAAAGAAGAAAGACAAAGACCGGAAGAATACGAGCTCGGGTTCTGGGTCGGGATCGGGATCGGGTACGACGGGGCCCCAGGCGGCTAGTTTTGAGGACATCCTCAGTTCGCTCAATTTGACGCACGACATTCGCCTGAATTGGAACGTGGTGGACGGTCGCGACACCCTGGTGATTGGGGCGCACACGCTCAAGCTGACGGTGGGGAATATCCGAATTACGGACAATTGGGGGGTGCAGGTGCAGCAGTTTGGCTACGACTTTCGGAACCAGGGTTTTATTTACCCCAGTTTTGGCTTTACTCGCGATTTGCACTGCTGGGTGATGGCTTTAGATTGGCAGCCGACGAACGGGAGTTTCCACTTTTCGTTGAAGGTGAAGCCGGGGACTTTGGATTTTATCAAGGTGCCTTACCAACGGGGGGATTTGCAGTCGACCTTGCGGTTTTAGGGGGCGTGGTGTGTGGTAGGGTGACATAGAGGTAGTGTTTTGTTTGGGTGACTCTGTGTAAGAAAAGCAAAAAAATGTAGAATGTGTACCTTTTTTTATATATTTGGTACATATAGAAGCCTTGTGAGTCAAAAAAAAGAAAATAAGTACGTATTATCGCCTCTTCCACCTCCCAAGAGTAAGATTGAAAGTATTGAAATACTGAGGCAATTATCAAGATCTTCTAGGGTTCTTGGTGAGTTAAAAGGAATTGCCCGAACCATTCCAAACCAAAAAATGCTTATCAATGCCATCGTGCTACGGGAAGCAAAAGATAGTTCAGCAATAGAAAATATCATTACCACTCACGATGAACTCTACAAGGCATTATCAGTGAAAGCAGCACCTGATCAAGAGACAAAAGAAGTCATCAATTACCGAAAAGCTATACTCAAAGGGTTCGATCTGATTCAAGCGCAAGGATTTTTGAGACATAATGACATCATAGCGCTGCAGAACATAATTATTGAAAATAAAGGGGGAATCAGAAAAACACCTGGGAAAGTACTTAAAAATGATCGGACGGGAGAAGTAGTTTATACTCCACCCCAAGATTTTCAAGAAACTAATGCATTGCTCTCAAATTTTTTGGAATATTACAACCTGCGGCAGAGTTATACTGAGCCATTGATCAACCTCGCAATTTTACACTACCAATTTGAGAGTATTCATCCGTTTTATGACGGTAACGGCCGAACGGGAAGGATTTTAAATATCCTTTATTTGATCTTAAATGGCCTGATTGAGATTCCAATTCTATATTTGAGCTCTTACATTAACGAAAATAAAAGTGAGTATTACAGGTTGCTAAATTTGGTGAATAAGAGTGACGAATGGGAATCTTGGATTATATATATGCTAAAAGCCATTGAAGCGACGTCGAAACAGACCATCGAGAGAATCACCCAAATCAAAGAGAGTTTAGAGGCGACGATCGAATTCGTCGCACAAACGGCTTCAAAAATTTACAAGAAAGAACTTATTGAGCTACTTTATGAACATCCTTACTCGAAGATAGAGTACGTGGTAAAAAAAATGGGTGTCGAAAGGAAGGCTGCTTCCCGGTATTTACAAAAACTAGAAGGGATAGGAGTACTACAATCCCAAAAGATTGGGAAGGAAAAAATTTACATGAATGTGGCGCTGTTGGAAATATTAAAGCGACACTGACACCGGCTGTATTTTAGTGAAAATCAAATGGTTTTTTAGAAGCCATCTCAAAAATATCCTTCGAGCTGCGGCAGGGTCATTTTCGCCCCTACTTCGTTGCCAAAAGCGTCACGTAGCGAGGCTATGCTCCGTTTTGGCGCCTCGTAGGGACGTAAATGACCGCTCCCTCGCTAACAAAAACATTTTGAGATGGCTTCTAGTTGGATTTATACTTCTCTCGATATTCTGATGGGCTTAGCCCTTCCTTTCTTTTGAACAACCTTGAAAATAATGTGGCTATTTATACTTTTGGGTTCTTCGGACCGGGAGACCGTTCAATCCCGCTGTTGAAGACGTTTGTTGAATTCGGCGGCTTCCACACCGGAGCTGCGGCGGATTAAAATCAGCAGGCGGCCCGGGTCAATCGGCTGGGTCGCACATTCAAACAGCCAAATGTTTTGGTCCGGCACCAATGTCTTGCGGGGGCGTAGGCCGTACTGGGAGTCCTGCTGGCGGGCCCAGGTCTCGGCATTTTCTCCCGTGGCCAGGTCGATAATCAACTCGTTGGGGATGGCACTCGGGGGTACTACCGCCTCTTCTTGTACCCACTCGCCATTATCCGCCAATGCCACCAATTGCTTTTCCAGGTCTAGTACCGCTGGGGGCCGTTCAAAATCGCCCTTGATGGTCTGGGAATAATCCGGCTGGAAAAAGCTCAGGCTGGTGAGCTGGAGATCGGTAAGGCCGCTGAGGTAGAGGCTATCGTACTGAGGGAGTTGGGCGGCCCGGAAATCCGCCACGAGCTGTTCCAATTCCGCGGTGGGGACTTGGCGGCGGTAGAGGCCCATTTTGTCGGTATGATTGGTCCCGCGGTAATCCACCCGGCCGTTGGCGAAGACCTCCAAGGTATACACCGGGCACTGACCAAAACAGGCCGATTTCCGCATTTGGATCAACAAGGCATTCGGATTAGTGGCGGGATTCGCTGCGTTTTTACCCGGCTTGGTCCCATTACAAGCCAGCATTGCCAAGGCGAAGCAGCAGCCCGCCACCAGTGGCATCTTCATACGTATCGTCATTTAAAAGCTGTTCGGTAAGACCAAAACTTTACCCGAATATACCACTTTCTCCCGAACCACCTGTACCCAGTACACCCCACTCGCCAGGCCTTGTACGTCAATGGACTGGAGGCTTTCCCCACGGAGGCTAGCGGCGTAGACGCGTCGTCCCTGGCTGTCGATCAGGTAGAGGTTGAACTCGTCGGCTGGGTCCGCTTCGAGCAGCAGGTGGATGCAATCGCGGGCCGGATTGGGATAAATGGTTAGGGGATTGGTGCGGACGGGGTCGGGAGGGGTACAAACATCGGAGGTCAACAAGTCGGGGCGGGACGCGGTGATGGCCGCCCACATGCGCAGCCGCTGCCCTTCCGTAAAGAGCATCAGACACTCATCGTCGACGTAGTTCATAAAATTCATAAACATATCGGGGCTGCCGCAACTGCTGATCGGATGGATCGGACAGTTGCGGTATTCCGTTTCCTGTTGGGGAGTATCGGCCACTTGATCGTCCACCTCACAACCCCGTTGTCCCCAGGTGTGCTGGAGGTTGAGGTAGTGTCCCACTTCGTGGGTGGCTGTCTTGCCGAGGTGAAAGGGAAAGGAGGGCGAGTCGGCGGGGCGAATGCCAAAGTAAAGGGGATCGACGATGATGCCGTCTTCGGCGGGGGGGACGGTCTCGGGGAAGGTACCGATACCGAGGAAGGCGCCACAGGTGGGGGCCACCCAGATGTTGAGGTAGCGCAGGGGATCCCAGGCGGCACTGCCCCCGAGCTCGGGGTAGTAAAGGCGGGGCCGACCGTTGAGGCGGACTTCTCCCACGTTACCAATGCAATCGACGGTACTCTGCCGCCGCAGGATGCCGCTACTGGCTTGCCCCTGCGGATCGGTACTGGCCAGGCAAAACTCCAGGCCAATCGACGTGGCGAGTGGGGCAAAATCATCGGGAATCTGGAGGCGGTTGGGATTGCGTTTTTGAAAATCGCGGTTGAGGGCGTCGATTTGGGAGGCGATGATTTCGTCGGAGAGGTTTTGACTGGGATCCTGCCAGAGCAGGTGAACGACTACCGGGATGGTGGCCAATTGGCGTTCGGTGGCCAGGTCGGGGCGAAAGTTTTGGGTAAAAGCTTCGAGCCGTTCCACTGCCGCCCGGCGCTCCGCGTGCGCTGCCAAATGCTCCGCGCGCAAGGCCTGCGCGGCACAGTGCTGGTACGGAGCCTGCGCTACCGCACCCCAGGCACCCACCAAAAGTAAGACCAACGGACTAATCCAGCGTTTCCACATACACCAAAGCTTAGGTGTTCACGATCCAGCTCTCCTACCTTTAATTGTTAATCAAGTCGTAAAGTTGATCCAATTTGGGGGATAAAATGATCTCGGTACGACGATTCTGGGCTTTGCCCGCCGCCGTACCGTTGGAGGCGATGGGCTGGTAAAAGGCCCGCCCCGAAGCAATCACCCGCTTGGGGTCGACGCCACTACTGACCAATACCTGGGCAACGGCGGTGGCCCGGCGGACACTCAAATCCCAGTTTTGGGCGGCCGAACCATCAGTATCGGTGTGGCCTTCCACATTGACCTCTACGTTGGGATTGTCCTTGAGGACGCCCGCCAGGGTTTGAATGGCCCGCTTGCCCTTCCAATCCAGGCGGTTGCTCCCGCTGGCAAAGAGTAGGTTCTGACTGAGTGAGACGTAGATCTTACCATTGGCCTCGCTGACCGTCAGGTCGGTACTCGAAAAACTGTGTAGGGCCTGATTCAGATTGCTCCGTAGGTTACCCAGGGCCGCTTCCTTGGCGGAAAGTGCCGCTTGCAATTCCTGGATTTGCGCCTGGTACTCGGCTCCCTGGTCGGCACCGAGTGCGGCGGTGATTTCGGCTTCCTTGTCCTGTACCAGTCCTTGCAGTTGCGCGATCTCCGCCTGCAGGCTACGGACTTCGCGGTCCTTGGCGTCGAGGATGGCCTGCTTCTCCGAAATCTTGTTGGTCAGTTGCTGAACGTCGCTGGACGAATTGGAAAGCAGCAGTTTGTTTTGCTCCAAGAGCTCATCGTAGCGTTGTTGGATATCGTTCTGGCTGCGTTGGAGGTTCTGGAGTTTGTCCTGGTTGTCTTTCAAGTCCTCCTGCAACTGGCTCAACTCCTGGTTGCGGCGATCGAGGTCGTACTGGGCGTAGCGATTTTCATCCGCCACCGTCCGGAGCGAGTCGCGCGATTTTTTGTACTGACTGCTCGATAGTAGGGCCTGATCGTATTTTTGGCGGGGGATGCAGCTGCTGAGTAAAGACAGGGTTCCCAGCAGTAGGAAAGCGGGTAAAAGGGTTCTCATGGGCACCATTTAAGTGATTTTGGGCCTTAATTTACGGAATTCTGAGCAGATGGTAAAGGTAGTGGCCGAAGGGAACTTGGGGAAGCAGGGGCAGGGGTGGTATGAGGAGCTGGGGTGGTGTGCGTACTAGAGGGGGCAAAAGGGTGGGATCCCACCCAAGCCACCGCCGCCAGTCGTCGCTCGATTTTGAATATGGCGGACCTAGCTCCGCCATCTCGACTATCGGGCACTCCGACCGCGAGGTTACCAAGACCGTTTCTCGAGATATCTTTTACTTGGGTCCCATCGGAGAAAAAGTCGGTACATAGACGCTTTTCACGACTAAATTCCATAAGCCAGTATCCAAAAAATGGTACAGAATCGGCTAGAGGCCTTGAAAAGTAAGGGTAATTTTTTTTGAAAAAAGTAGGCGCTCGTAAATTTTAACATTTCTCCTGAGGTCCAATTTTAGGCAATCTCCCCTCCACAACTGGACCCCGCCCCGGCGGTACAGCCGTAGCAGTGCTGGTTGAGTACGATCGCGCGGTTTTGCAGAAGCTCCCCGTCGAAGTCCTTGATGTGGCGGGAGCCGGTGGTGGCTACCTTGAGGTCCAGCATCTGGTTGAAGTCGCAGTCGTAGATGTAGCCATCCCAACTGATGGAGACCGTGTTGCGGCACATCAGCCCCGTGACGGTCGAGGGATTGAAGGCTTCGATGAGGGCCTGCATGTAGTCGCGGTAATTATCAGTTTCGAGCAGGTACTCCAAAAAGCGGGCGATGGGCAGGTTGGTAATGGCGTAGAGGTTGTTGAAAACGATGCCGTAGCGTCTTTGGAGTTGGCGTTTGAACTCGGCCTCCAGGGTTTGTTGGTCACCGGGGAGGAAGGCTCCGGAGGGATTGAAAACGAGGTCGAGCTGGAGGCCCGTTCCTTCCTTTCCGTAGCCCACTTCGTTGAGCATCTGGAGGGCGGCGATGCTGTCTTCAAAGACGCCGTCGCCCCGCTGGCGGTCCGTTCGGGTCTTGCTGAAGTAGGGGAGGGAAGAAACCACCTGGACGCCGTGCTCGGCGAAGAAATCGGGGAGGTCGTGGTACTTTCGGTTGGCGCGAATGATGGTGAGGTTACACCGATCGATCACCTTTTTGCCCAGGGCGCTGCACTGTTCTACAAACCAGCGAAAATGGGGGTTCATCTCGGGGGCACCCCCCGTGATATCGACGGTGTGGATGGTGGGGGTGGCGGCGATGATTTCCAGGCAGCGTTCGAGGGTGGCGCGGTCCATGTTTTCCCGCCGCCGATCCGGTCCCGCATCCACGTGGCAGTGGGCGCAGGTCTGGTTGCAAAGCTTACCGATGTTGAGCTGGAAAATTTCGATGCCCGAGGCGCGGAGGGGGCGGTGCCCCAATTCTCCCAGCGCTTCGCTGAAATTGGGAAATTGATCGTCGAGCCGCTCCTTGCCGTTGAGCACCTTGAGTTGGAAAAAAGTATCCGACAGCTCGTTGGACCGCGATTTTAAAGATTTACTGCGCTGTTTGATCGCCATAGTTACATCGTCATTTTTTTGACATGATTCATCATTTGTACCCCGTTGACCAGGGTCGCTCCTCCCCGGATGGCCGCCGCTACGTGTACCGCTTCCATCATTTGCTCTTCATCCGCCCCCTTTTTCAAACAGTCCGAACTGTAAGCATCAATGCAGTAAGGACAGGCCACCGCGTGGGCAACCGCCAGCGCGATGAGCGACTTCTCGCGCGCGGTGAGGGCCCCCTCCTGAAAGACACTGCCGTACCACTGGAAAAACTTATCGCCGTATTCCTGCTGAAATTCCGTGATGTTACTGAATTTTTTGAGATCATCCGGGTTGAAATAGGTCTTTTCACTCATGCTGGATCGGATTTACTTTTGCAAAATGCAAAACATTAAAGAATTGTTGTTGAATTGTTTTTCTTTTCCCCACCTGGGCTTCCACAACTGTAACGAGGCGGACATAAGCCCTAGGAAAGTGCCCAAAGATAAGTACTTAATTTTGAATACTACGGCCCCCCCAGCATTGGAGCGGATTTGAGGTCCGCCTGGCAATGCTTAACTTTGGGGTCCAAACCCGCACGGCCAATGAAAATATCCATCCTCCCCCGCTTCCTCGCGATGACTTGCACCACCTGCTTCCTGGCCTGCCAAGCCCCCACCGCGCGAATTGATTACCAAAGCCTGCCCACCCGCACCGCCGGAGGCATCAACGTAGTCGTGGAAATTCCGGCGGGTACGAACCACAAAATCGAATACGACAAAACCAGCGACCGTTTCCTCAATGATCAAGAAAATGGGCGGGACCGCATCGTCAACTTTTTACCCTACCCCGGCAACTACGGCTACATCCCCGGTACCTACTTGGATCCCCAGCGCGGTGGCGACGGCGATGCCCTGGACATCCTCGTCCTGAGCGAAAGCCAGGCCACGGGTAGCCTCCTGGAAGTGTTGCCCATCGCCGCCCTCCAACTCAAAGACGGTGGCGAGTGGGATACCAAAATCATCGCCATCCCCAGCGACTCCACCCAGCAAATCATGGCGATCCGTGATTTTACCCATTTCATGACCGAATATAACGGCGTTCAGGCCATGGTCAAAAACTGGTTTCTCCAGTACAAGGGCCTGGGCGAAATGGAATTCGTGGCCTGGCAAAACGAGCGTTTTGCGGAAAAAGAAATTGAAAAATGGTTGGCGCCGTGAGGATTTGACTCCTAAATCCCCACGGTGGTTCAAACCAATTAGGAATTTCCAATGTTAAAGACGATATTGGCATTGGTATGCTTCCATCTGATTTTTAAGTTCGGCTATGACCACCAACCTCACCTCATCCTTTGAGCCCCAGCTCGAACCGCTGTCTGCGAACGGAATCGGGGTAGCTTACTTTTCTTCCATCACCGCCATCCCTCGCTTGGAATGGCAGCGGGTACAGCCCACCGACAATCTGTTCCTACAGCGCGATTACCTCGAAGTTCTCGAAAACCATCCCCCCCGCGGCATGCGTTTCGCCTACCTGTTGTTCTATCACCAGCTGCGACCGGTGGGGCTGGCCGTTCTCCAATTACAGCATATTAGGGCGAGCGAAAGTCTGGGGTGTGAGCAGTCTCGTACGGAGGCTCATAGATCCCCCTGCTTTTTTACCGCCTACGGCCGCTTCCTCAAAAATTTTGTAGCCAATCGCGTCGAATTCAATACCATGGTCTGTGGCAATCTCCTGCTGACCGGTGAGCACGGCTGGTACTTCAAGCCCCCCGAATTGCGGGGCAACAAGGGCCAACAACTACTGGTGGAAGCCATGCACCACGCCAAGCGGGAAATCGAGCGTCAGGGCCTGCTGCTGAGTGCCATGCTGGTCAAGGATTACTATCCCGAACGGCGGCCCGGTGGCCAGATGCTGGTAAAAAGACATTTCAACGAATTTACCGTACAGCCTAACATGGTCCTCAAGCTGCGGCCGGAATGGCGGGGGTTCGACGATTATCTGGGCGCTTTTTCGTCCAAGTACCGGGTGCGCGCCAAACGCGCCTTTAAGAAGGGAAAAGCCCTGCGTAAGGAAGAACTTACGCTGGCCCAAATGCGGCATTACGAAGGAGAAATGTACCAACTGTACCGCTCGGTGGCGGAGCATTCGGGCTTCAACCTGATCAACCTCAACAGCCACTACCTCCTGGCCTTGAAGGAACAGTTGCCCGATGCCTTTCGTTGTTACGCCTATTTCCTGGAGGATAAGCTGGTCGCCTTCTATACCTCCATCGCCAACGGTGCCGAGATGGAGGCACACTTCCTTGGTTTTGATAAAAACCTCAACGCCAGCCACCAGATTTACCTCAATATCCTCTACGATCTCGTTCGGGGCGCTATCGATGGCCAACACGATCGCCTGGTTTTTGCCCGTACGGCTATGGAAATCAAAAGCTCCGTGGGAGCCGAAGCCATCGATATGTATTGCTACCTGCGGCACCGCAACTCCATCACCAACAAGCTCGTTCACCCCTTATTCGATTACCTCAAACCCCGCGAGGACGACTGGAAACCCCGTCATCCCTTTAAGTAAGCGCCAAAATATCTGGAGATCTGGAGCAAGGGCTCCCGTTGCGATTGCTATTCCCGGACCCGGGAAAGACTGCGGCTGATGCGTTGGCGCTCGGGCTCCACGTAATTTCGATTTTGCAAGTAGCGGTACTCCGGTATTTCGTCCGCCGTTTCCGCTTCTTGTGGAGTGACATTTTGTAAGGTGGTAGAAAAATTGTTGAAACCGGCTTGCTGGAGAATCAATTGATTCATCATGGCGGGTTGCTCGGTCTCAAAAATGGCGACGGATTGGTTGTAGCTCCGCAGTCGGAATTTGACTTCGCGTTCCCGTTCATCGAGTGCGAGAATGAAGTAAAGGTTTTCTCCAATTTTCTGAATCTTCATTCCTTCGGTAAAGGTCGTGTCGCCGTTCACCACCAACTTGCCCTTGCCTTCGATGGTAAAGGCGTCGGTTTGTCGCCACTCTTCCACCGTTTCCCGATCCGCATCAATTTTTTCGGACCATTGTCCAATCAACCAGCGAAACTGGTCGATGTTGTTGCCCTGGCCTTCGTAGAGGAGGATATTGGTGGTAACGTTCAATTGGGTAACGTCCGAGTTGATGGGGACTTCGTTGGGATCGATTTCTAGGGAAGGGTCCGAGGGTTCGGCAAGCTGGGTAGCTACCTCGGCACTTTCGCCCGCGGGAGCATCGGCGGCGACGCTGCCACTGCTGATGGCGTCATCGCTTGGATTGGGGGGGGCAGCGGAGGCGACTACCTGGGTAGAATCGGTATTGAGGTAAGTATCCGTATTCGCTCTGTAGGCTTGGGGAGGGGGCGTGGCATCGTAGGTGCGATCCTTAGCCGTTGGCTCGGCGGCGCCGTTGGCTTGGCGTTTGGTCTTAGCGATGGCCGTTTCGCGGCGCTTGGGTGCGGCCTTTAGCCTAGGGCCAGCGGCGGCGATGCCGCTGCGGTATTCGGGGGTCTTATCGGGCGTACTGCGTAATTTTTTGGCTTTGGTGCCTTCGGCGAAGTTGAGTTGGCGGGGGCTTTGGTTGAGGTGGCGCTGGAAGCTGACGGCGATGGTGTATACCCCGGTTTGGTCGTCGTAGGGTTGGAGTACCTCCATGACGGGGGCGGGGAGGGCCTGGGCGGTAGACATCTCGGTGGTAGACTTAACAAAAAACAGACACATGG
>CALCCH010000024.1 GCA_937899855.1 uncultured Saprospirales bacterium
CGCAGTTCGCGAATTTGGGTGGGGTCGATGTCGTGGATGGCAAAGGCGATGAGGTCCTGGAATTCCAGATTGTCGAGTCCCTCCGCTTGGAGGGATTCAAAATACGCCGGGGTGACCTCGTGAATGCTGGCCTGGAGGATTTCCTCGTGGGTCAGATCGCGGAAGCCCATTTGCCGGAGCCGCTGGACGTCTTCGGGTTTGACCTCGTGGATAGCAAAAGCCAATAATTCGTCAAAGGGCAGCTCATCCAGGCCCACGGTCTTTAACTCGTTCATGTATTCGAGGCTCAGGTCGTGGATGTTGGCCTCAACGATGTTGGACAGGCTGAGTTTGTCAAATCCCAGTTGACGCAATTCCGCCACGTAGGCCATATCGATCTCGTGGATATTGAACTCGATGAGGCGATCGAGGGAAATATCGCGGTAGCCCAAGCCTTCCAGTTTTTGCTTCATCGTCTGGAGGTAGTCCAACTTGATGCCGATGTAAGCCAAGGATTCCAGCATTTGGTCATCGACGGTGTAGCCCAGTTGCTTTACGCCCGCCAAGTAATCCGTGCCAATGTCCGCCAGGACCATGTGAAAGAGCAAGTCTTCTTTGAGCTCGGTGTAGCCCCGGGCCGCCATGGCCCGTAAAAAGTCTTCACTCTGGCGAAAGGTGTAGTGGCCGATGCCCTCCGGCCCCGTGAATTTCCCCCGGAATTCGATCGTTCCCGCCTCTCCCCTCAGCTCAAAGGTCCCCTCCTGCCCCTGGGGCAGTACCCCAAAGCGATCGCGAGCGTAGCAATCGTGGCGGTTCCAACGGTAGCCCCGCTCGTTGAGGTCATTGACGAATTGGAAACACAGTTCGGTCGCTTGGAGAGTAGCCGCCCATTTGCCCGTCACGTCCAGCGGGGGCGGGGGATAATCGTAGCGGAATTCGTAGTTGGCCACTTCGCTGGCAGTATTTGTTTCCCCCAGTGCTCTGGTCCTCCCGTGGTCGGCTTCGGGGCTGGCCACCGTTAGGTTTACCGTATCGGCATCCAGGAGCTGGGGTTCCTGGGTGTCGCGCGGTTGATCAAGGTCGATGGCAAATTGGGAGAGCCGCAGTTGGGAGTATTTGACGGCGTTGAGGCTCATCACGGAGAGGCCCAGCACGGGTAGGATGCAGAGGTATTTCCAGGCGGAGCGAAGGGAAGATTGGCGGGTATTCATCATGAGGATGCGCTTTTTCAAAAAGGATTGGTTGTAATGGTTGGTGAGGGAAAGGGAAAGTTCGGGGACGGCGACTCGGAGCTAGCTCGTCTGGTAGGTCTGCGGGTCGTTGCCGCGGCGGAGCATCTTTTGATCGGTCAGGAATTCCAAATTGTTTTCCACGGCCCGGCGGTAGAGCCAGGCAAAGGGATTGAACCACAGCAGTAGGGTCAGCAGCTCGGCGAGCAAAATATCGAGGCTGTGCTTTTCGCGGATGTGGATGCCCTCGTGTTGGATGATCTGGCGGAGGGTCGGCTCGTCGTACTTCCGGGGGTGGATAAACACGCGGTTCCATAAGGAGTAGGGCGCGCTGGCCTTGTGGGTTTCGACGATGAGCAGGTCCCCTTTTTGTTGAGCGGGCTGGCGGTAGAACCGGAACAGGAGGGCCAGCAATTGGATCAGAAAGTTGAGGCCGAAGATGGCGAGGCCAAGCAGGTAGACGTAGGGCAGGTAGCTCCTCAGGCTGCTCCAGACCCCGGCGGGTGCGGACGCGGCTATCCCGGGGTTCGGGCTGGCGGGTTGGTCCAATCGACGGAGCGCTCCGGACTCCGGGAGGCTGGACGAGGGGTTATCGCCGGCGGTCGGTATCAAGGTGGTTTCCGCTTTGGAATGGGTATTCGACAACTCCACCGGAGAACTGAGGGGCTTTTTTCCCAAGCCCTCCCCCAACCGGGCCGATCCGTCCGCCAGTGACTCCGGCGACGAGATGCGGGACAAAGCCGTCGACCGATCCAGCTGACGTTCCCAGTGCGGGCGCAGCGACCACTCGGCCGGAATTTCCCACAGCGGCAGGGCAAAAATCAGCACCATACCGCCCAGCAGTATCCAGCGATTGAGCTGGAAGTAGGTCTCTTTTTCCAAAAATAAGCGGTAAAACAGGTAGGCGCCCCCCACCAAAATCGAGACGTGCAAGAGGTAATCCATCATGACTTTTTCTTTTTGATGAGGTCGAGAATATCGTTGAGGTCGCCTTCGCTCAGCTTTTCTTCCTGGGCAAAGTAGGTCACCATCTTGAGGTAGGAATTCTCAAAGTAGTTTTCGAGAATTTCCCCAACGGCGCTCTTGCGGTAATCGCCCCGAGCGATGAGGGGATAGTACTGGTGGGAATTGCCAAAGCTCCGGTGGGCCACAAAGCCCTTCTCCTCCAAGATTCGGATCACGGTCGATACCGTATTGTAGTGGGGCTTGGGATCGGGAAGTTCGGCGACGACCTCCTTGACAAAGGCCCGTTCCAACTTCCAGATGACCTGCATGATTTGTTCTTCCTTATTGGTCAGTTTTTGCATGGTGGGACAGCGGTAGGTTTGATGATGTACCAAACATACAACTATAAATTTAGTTTGACAACTATTTTTATAGTTTTACTCCTAAAAATCTAGTTTAACTACCTTTTCGCCCTACAGAATCAGTCCGGGGTTGAGGATGCCCCGGGGAGCGAGGCTGTTTTTGAGCAGACGCATCAAGGCGATTTCTGCGGGGCTACGTGAGAGGTGGAGGTAGGCTTTTTTGTGGGTGCCGATCCCGTGCTCGGCCGATACGGAGCCCCCCAGCTCGCGGAGTGGGGCGTAGACCAACTCGTTGATCCGGAGTCGTAGGCCATCGTCGGCTCGCGTCTTGCCGATGATAAAGTGGACATTGCCATCCGCCACGTGGCCAAAGGCATAGACGCCCTCTACCCCCTCCAACCGGGCCAGCTCGGGCCGGCGCTGGGCGACGTAGGCCCCGATGTCGCTAATGGGCAGGCTGACGTCGAAATGCTGGTCGTAGGGACTGCGGTCGGCCACCACCCGTACATCTTCGCGGATACGCCAAAACCAATCCAAATCCGCTTCGGAGAGGGCGGGAACGGCTTCCGCCAGCAGTCCGCGCTCCTGGGCTTCGAGGAGGAGCTCCAACAAGCGGTCGCGGT
The DNA here is from genome assembly GCA_937899855.1 of uncultured Saprospirales bacterium. Classification (GTDB taxonomy): domain Bacteria; phylum Bacteroidota; class Bacteroidia; order Chitinophagales; family Saprospiraceae; genus CALLVY01. Next base: position 3,139 of record CALCCH010000024.1, read on the forward strand.
CGGCTTCGGGGTGGCTGCCCAGGCTGTCGACGAGGACGTAGTAGGCGTAGTCGTAGGGCAAGGGCGGTTTGGGAATGGCGGGGGGACTGGTCATGGCGCGGTAGGTAGCGGGCCAGATCAGCTCGTAGGCACTCAGGGTTCCCGCCAGGTTACGGTCCAGGAATTTGAGCAGGCCGGTCGCCTGTTGGTAGTCCTGCATGCCGATAACGGCGCTGTTGCGGCTCCGGGGCATTTCGACGAGTTTGAGCACCGCCCGGGTGATGATTCCCAGGGTGCCTTCGGAACCGATAAACAGTTGCTTGAGGTCGTAACCGGAGTTGTCTTTGATGATTTTTTTTAGCGAATTGACGATCGTACCGTCGGGCAGCACCGCTTCGAGGCCCAGCACCAATTGGCGGGTCATGCCGAAGCGAAAAACGCGGAGTCCACCGGCGTTGGTCGATAGGATGCCACCGATCCGGGCGGAGCCCTTTGCGCCAAAATTGAGGGGAAACAACAGTTCGCGTTCCCGCGCTGCGGCCTGTACTTCGGACAGGATGACCCCACTCTGTACGGTAATGCTGCGGCTTTGCTCGTCTACCTCCTCGATCCGATTGAGCCGCTCGGTTGACAGTACGATTTGTTCTGGCCGGGTGTCGGTACTGCCCACCAGATTGGTCAGCCCCCCGTGGATGGCGATCGACTGCCCCCGCTGGTGGCAGAGCCGGACGATGGCGGCGACTTCCTGGGTGTTTTGGGGCAAGACCAGGGCTTGGGCGCGGAGGCCTTCCGTCATCCGCCAGATGTGGACGTAACGCTCCCGCAGGGCTTCCCCCGTCAGGACGCGTTTGGGGCCCAAAAGATCGCGCAAGGCAGCGAGCAAGGAATCGGACATGTAGAAAAATTTTAGGGGCTTAGCAAGTTTTTTGTATTTTACTCACGTAGAGGGCGCCCAGCCGCAGCTGGCCCCACCCGTGGATCCGGTCGCAACGCCGTACCGTCAAAACCGTTATTCCGTGCCCAAAATTAAACAATTAAGTGATTATCGTGACCGTGGTGCCATCGGTGCCCTGCTCGATGAATACGAGCGGGCGTTGGAGGACTTGCTGGCGGTGATGGAGGAAGTTCAGCCGGAAGAGCTGGTGGCCATCGTGGACCCCGACACCAAGGATCCCGACTGTCGCTCCATCCAAAGCATCCTGACCCACGTGGTGCGGTCTGGTTACTACTACGCCGAGGCCATTCGGGTTCACCAGGGCGAGTCCCTGCGGCACCGGCGCAAGCAGCGGCTCCAAAGCATTGCGGACTACCGGCGAGCCCTGCTGGAGATGTTTGCTTACAACGAGCGAGTATTTGAGGATTACCCCCGGATCAAATTGATTGAGAAAAATCCGGCCAAGAAAATTCGGGTGCGCTGGAAACAACGGTACGATGTGGACCAACTTCTGGAACACGCCATCTGCCACCTGCTCCGGCACCGCCGACAAATCGAACGATTCCTATTGCGTTTACGCACCCAACCCAGTTAACTATGAGTACCAACCGCACTTACGACCTCGTCCTTTGGGGGGCGACGGGCTTTACGGGCCGCCTGGTGGCCGAATACCTTTTCCGAACGTACGGCAGCACCGGTGCCCTGCGCTGGGCCATGGCGGGGCGCAACCGCGAAAAGCTGGAGCGCATCCGCGCCGAGGTGGCCGACGAGTCGGTAGCCCTGATCCTCGCCGACAGCCTGGACCGTCCCTCGCTTGATGCCCTGGCCCAACAAACCCGGGTGGTGTGTACTACGGTGGGCCCCTACGCCAAATACGGATCCGAGCTGGTGGCGGCCTGCGTCGCCCAACGCACCGATTATTGCGACCTGACCGGGGAGGTACAGTGGATTCGCCGGATGATCGACGAGCACCACGAAGCGGCCGCGGCGGCGGGTTGTCGCATTGTCCACACCTGTGGTTTCGACTCCATTCCCTCGGTTGTGGGCGTCTTCTTTTTTCAGCAGAAGGTGCAGCAATTTTTGGGCGAATACTGCCAGTGGGTCAAGTACCGCCTCCGGGCGGCCCGGGGTGGATTTAGTGGGGGCACCTACGCCAGCCTTTCCAACGTGCTGGTAGAGGCCGAAGCCGACCCCAGCATCTATCAGGTCCTGCTCAATCCCTACGCCTTCAACCCACCGGGCGAGCGGCAGGGCCCCGATCAGGGCGATCTGCGCAAGGTGGTATACGACTCGGACGCCCAAGCCTGGATCGGGCCCTTTATCATGGCGCCGATCAATACCAAGGTGGTACGCCGGAGCCACGCGCTGCGGGGCTATCCCTACGGCAAGGACTTCCGCTACGACGAGGCGATCATGACCGGCAAAGGCCTGAGCGGCCGGATGAAGGGCATGGCGGTAATGGCGGGCACCGGCGCCATGATGGCTGCCAAACCCAATTCCTGGCTCAAAAAGGGCTTGGACTACCTCCTGCCGGCACCGGGGGAGGGTCCCTCGAAAAAAGAACGGGAAACGGGATTTTTTAACATCACCCTACTCGGGAAGCTGCGGGACGGGACCCTGATCAAGGGCAAGGTAACCGGTGATCGGGATCCGGGTTACGGATCGACGTCCAAGATGCTGGGGGAAAGTGCGGTCTGCTTGGCCCTGGATCGGGAGCTGACTCCGGAGGTGGCGGGGGTGCTGACGCCCTCCGTGGCGATGGGGGAAGCGCTGCTTACGCGGCTGGGCGAGCGGGCGGGGCTACATTTTATGATCGATTTGTAGGGGAGCGGAAGGCATCCCGTAAAGCTTATGAATGATGAAACGATTGCTCTTTTTCTTTTTGGTCCTATTTGCCGTAGCCGCCTGGTACCGCGATCCCTCCGCCATTGTCCAAAAAATGGCCCTTCACGGTCGGATGGAGAGTGAGTTTACGGGCTTTGCTGGCGCCCCAAGTGTCCAGTATCGCCGTTATAAGCGGCTCCAAAAGCATTGCTCGGACGACAAACTACTCGAATTGCTCGATCACCCCAGCCCCGTGGTGGTCGCTTATGCGGCCCAGGTGGTCATCGATCGGCAATTGCTCCCGACGGCGCTACTCTTCGAGCGTTTTATCGAGGATGAACGCACTTTTTCCCGATTCAGTGGTTGCATCATCGGCTCCGGTAACATTCCCGAAACCATTTATTACCACCATCTCGGAAAGCTTTACGAGGGTATCCCCTCCGAGTTGGATGTGGAGGAGGAGTGGTCCCTGCGGATTCGGAAGGACTCGACGGTGAGGCGGATGGATGAAATCCTCCTGGCTTATCCCGCACACGGCCTTTCGATCCAGCCTGCCATGGCTCCGGTCGAAGGCCCGGTCGAAGACCCGGTCGACTCCTTGGTACTGGTGGTTTACGAGGGCGGCCGTCTTTTTCCACCGCCCACCCCACCCCTACCCGGCGATTCCGATTCCGAGGCCAATCGCCAGGCGCTGGAAGCTTACCAGCGACAAATGACGGAGACCTATCCCCTCTACCATTCCAAGCGTGATATGCCACTACCGCCCCACAATCCTCGCGTGCTGGACCGGGAGGGCCGCTTCCATCCCACGGTCTTGTGGCGAGAGCGCAAAGTGTGGACCGGAACTGCTCAAACGGAGTTGCTGCGTATATTAGACTGCCAAATTCCCCTACCCCTCGACAATGCCAGTCCCAGCGCATGTTTTGACCCACACCATGCCGTACTGGTTTACGCCGCAGGTAAAGTACAGCGGGCCTATTCCATTTGTTTCAACTGCCACACCTTGCAGAAAAGCGAGGGCCAGCAAGAAGATTACGTGGACTGTATCAATTGGAAACAGCTGGCAGCAGCCCTGAAAAACAGCGGTTTGCCCTGGTTTGATGAAAAATACACTTATTCCGATCACCTGAAAAAACACCCCATCGCCCAATGAAATCTTGGCTACCCGGCTGGCAAATACCGACCCACCGCTTTTTCCTAACGAGTGGCTTGTTTTGGGGCCTGTGGCTACTTGGTCCGGTGCTTGCGGCGCAGCCCTCGATCGATTGCACCTGCCGTCCCGATACGCTTCGCCACCAATTCCGCTTCGGGGCACCACCGAGCCACTGGCAGCGCCAGCTGGTCCTGCCCGCGCGGGGCTACTTTGCCCAGGAGAGGCATTAGTTGACCAATGCCGATGAGCTCGCAAGTGGCGCCAGCTTTCCCCAGGACGTAGGGGAGGGCATTGAAGCGCATCTGGAACGCAGCTTATTGCTCTACCAACAGTACGCCCCGGAGACCAGCCTCGCGGATTTGTACCCCAATGAGTGGCAGCGGTCCTGGACGCCCTCCGAGATGGGCGCCATCGGTCAGGGCAGTATTGGCCGGCGGCAGTTGGAGATACTGGAGCCCGCTACGGAGCTGTGGCTACTGGCGATGATGTGGGAAAGGGGACAACGACCGGCGGTGGGCACTTTATTTTTGGTGCGGGCCAATAACCGAGCGGTGGTGGTGGTGGCGGGCTACGAAACGGGGCCGGGGCCGGAGCGCTATTTGGGGGGGCTGACGCCCGAAGTTCACCACTGGTTGGGGACCAATGCCCACCGTCCGATTGAGATATACCGCTTGCCCGATGGAAATTTCCCGGTAGGGCCGGTACACTGCGCTAGCAAAAAAAAGATGGCGCCCGCCAATGGGGAACGCCATCCGGTAATTCCAAAAACAAACTAGCTAAAATACGCCGGGGACGCTTGTCAGGCTACACTCCGGAGCGAGTACTGCGGAGCAGGTTCCCCATTGTAGATAGGTATTTGCGACTTTTGCGCCGGTCACCAGCGCGAATTTCTTATTGGAGAAATGTGGGTACGGTATCAATCGTTTTAAAAGTACTTGGCTTGATAGGGGTACAATGGTATGGGAATTTTGTTCAAAATTACTTTTTTTCCCGCGAATTTGGGACTCCCCCACCAAAACTTTCGACCAAATGAAAAAAAGAAGCTGGTTTTATCTGTTCTTCGGCCTGGGGCTCTTGGCTTTTGGGATCGATCAATACATCTACCGGGGCTACTTTAGCCAAGCCCACTGCGAGGTTTACCACGATGACCAATCCATCAGCCATGAGCTCCGCGGGGGACTGCGCTACCACCTTCGCGTGCTGGACAGCGGGGACATCGAACGGACCATCAGCAATCGCAGCTTGCGCTTTTTCCGTTATTGGGACTACCGAAATGGTCCCCACTTCGATCCCGTACCGCGTGGCGGCCCCCTGGCCACGGCCCATCACTCGCTGGTCCGGCTGCGGCGTATTTCTCACCGGGATCAGGACATTCCGGGCTGCGGCACCGGCCTGGGCTTCGTCAGCATCCTTCCCTTCGAGACCTACCGCGATACGGTGGAGCGCCAACTCTTCTTGCGGTCTACCCTCGGCTGGTCCGCCATCGGGGAGGTCGATTACGAGTTGGAGCTGGTCCGGGACGTCTTTTACGGGGCTCCGATCTGCCATTCTACCTACCCCGGAGCACTGGATGCGGACCGCATCAGGGTTCCCGCTGTGGTTCGCGCTTCCGACAGTCTGGAATGCCGGCTTTTCATTCCCATTTTTCCACTCTTCCGGGGGAAATACCGCGAGCTGTACTCCAATCCGATCAAAGTTTCCTACCTTGACCTACTCCGTACGCTAGCCGCGCGGGGAGCGCGGAAAAAGTAAAACGCATGGTAAAAACGAAAGATGGAATGACCAACTGGGCTGGGAATGTGGCTTTGAGACCAAGTCACCTGGCCTATCCCGCCACGGAGACGGAGATTCAAAATCTGGTTTTAAAAGCGGCGAATCAAGGCCAAAAAATCCGAGTGATCGGTACCGGACATTCCTTTACCGACTTGTGCAAAACCGAACAAACGCTGGTGAGCCTGGACCGCTACCAAGGATTGGTGGCCGTTGATCGGGCCAAAGGGCAGGCTACCGTGAAGGGGGGAACCAAGTTGAAATTACTCGGTGAGTTGTTGTGGGGGGAAGGGCTGGCCATGGAAAATCTTGGGGACATTGATGTCCAATCCATTGCGGGTACGATCAGCACGGGGACGCACGGAACGGGAACCGCGTTTGGAACGATTAGCACCCAAGTCGTAGCGCTCAAGTTTTGTAATGGAAAAGGCGAAATAAAACGCTGTTCACCAGCGGAATTTCCCGATCTATTTAAAGCCGCTCAAGTCTCCCTGGGCGCTCTGGGGATCATCACCGAAGTTACCCTACGATGCGTGCCCAGCTATAAGTTATTGATCAAAAATAGAAAGGAGGAATTGGATAGCGTCCTGGGAAGCATCGGGGAGCGAAACCGTCAAAACCGCAACTTTGAATACTACTGGTTTCCCTATACCCAAACGGTGTGGACCAAAACCACCAACGTTGTCGAAAGTGGGGAACCGGACCGGGACAATTATTTTAATTACCTGTCCGAGTTGATTTTGGAGAACTACTCCTTCAAGGCACTGTGCGAATTGGCGCGGATGTTTCCCTCCCAAAATAAGCTGGTCTCCAGAATAACGGCCCAGTCGGTACCGACCATGGATAAGTTGAGCCACAGCCATAAAGTTTTCGCCACGACGCGTTTGGTAAAATTTAAGGAGATGGAATACAATGTGCCGGCTGCGGCCTACCCAGAGGTGATGCGGGCCGTCATTCGCTTGGTCAATTCCGAGCAATTTGCCATCCATTTTCCCATTGAGAATCGCTGGGTCAAGGGCGATGACATCTTTATGAGTCCGGCCTACGGTCGGGATTCGGCCTACATCGCTTGCCACGTGTACAGTAAGAAGGACAGTTCTCCCTATTTTGAGGCGTTGGAATCCATCTTTAGGGCTTACGGGGGACGCCCACACTGGGGGAAATTGCACACCCTGACGCAGCGAGAGGTCGCAGATGCTTACCCCAAATTTGCCGAATTCGATCGGATCAGAAAAACCCAAGACCCCGACGGGATTTTTCTAAATGCTTATCTGAAGAAAATTTTGGACCAGTGAGTCAACGTGAACGGGCGGACTATTTTGAACAGCTCAACCGCAGCCTAAAGGAGTACCACCGCGCCATTCCTTTCCTACTGATCGATCTGGACCGGGTGGATGGAAACGCGGCATTGTTCAAAGCCAATTTGCCGCCCAAAGTACCCCCCCGCCTCGTCGTCAAATCCTTGCCCGCTCCCCAGTTGCTCCAATACCTAGCCAACCGGTTGGACACCCACCGCTACATGGTTTTTCATCAGCCATTTCTGAGCGCCCTCACCACGATCCTCGATGACCAAGCCGATGTACTCTTGGGCAAGCCCATGCCCCTAAATACCGCCGCCTTCTTTTACCGGAACCTCCCCCACCCTACCACCACTTTCAATCCC
>CALCCH010000025.1 GCA_937899855.1 uncultured Saprospirales bacterium
TGTTCGCACCCGTTACTACGGGGCTCGTCGGTACGGGCTGGCGCATCGCCACGTCGAAGAACAATTCTACCAAGTAGTTGTCATCGTAGCAAGCGTAAGGACCACCTTCGAGGATGTCATCCGCACCGATCGTAGCCATACAGCTGGGATCCAAAGATACTTGGATACCGTCTTGGTTACAAGCCAACGAAGTGGTGGGAGTGGGGAAATCGTTGATAATGATGTCCAGGTCACAGGTACCTACGTTACCGAAGATATCGGTAGCCTCATAGGTGAGGGTGTAAGAACCGGCCTTGATGCAGTCGCCAGAGTTGATGGGTTCGTTATCCGTACGAACTACATCGATGTCGCGCAGTTCTTGGTAGATCAAGCTACCGTTCCAGGTTCTGGGGTCAAAGATACCACCAGCGAAGGGGTTACCAACGTTTACTCCCCGACCGATACCAGCGTCGATCTGGAGTACACCATCGTTGTAAGTGTTGGCACCATTGGTGTAGTCGATGCTACTGGTGTTGTCACTAACGAATACCCCGACCGTCTGACCGGGAGCGAGGATGAAGGTAGCACCTACATCGAAAGGAGTGGCTACATCCTGACCCAAAGAAATAACGTCATTGGCCGTACCGATGAGGGTCCAGGCCGTAGGATCGGTTTCGTTACCTACGTAAGTGGTAGCGGTCGTCGTGATGTAGACCTCGATGTCTGGGGGTCCACCAAAGGGCTCAATGTTACCAGCGTAAGAGAGGATTTCAACGGGGAAGGAGCTGACGTTGGTAACGTCAAACATGTTACCCGAAGCACCATTATTGCTATCGAAGGTACTGGTAATCGTCGTGGGCATGCCCACACCACCACAGTTGTCCTCGGCCATGGGGTCGAAGAACAAAGTCTGGCAGCAATCACCAGGATCAAGCGTCAGCAGGATATCGTCACAACCGGTGAAAGTCGGACCTTCTACATCGTTGACGGTGATGTTGGTGACACAGGAGATGGTATTACCAAAATCATCGGTCGTGCTGAAAGTCACGGCCGTCGTACCAACGGGATAGAAATCAGCAGCACTAGCGGTGCCGTTGAAATCGTTGATTACGGGGTTGTTACAAGCCGAGCTAACGGTAGGCATGGGATCGAGGAAAGCACCACACTGACCGGGGGTATTGTTTACCGTAAGGTCAGCCGGGCAGGTGATTTCACAAACCGCAGCGCAAGCAAAAACTTGCAGGTGGTCGAAAGAGATGTCACTTTCGAAAGTACTGACGGAACCGTCACCTTCGGTCATACAAACCTGAACGGTGATGTCGGTACCAGCAAAAGCCGATACGTCAATCGAACCCTGCTGCCAAGGCTGGCAGTTCTCGGTTTGTTGTTGACCCATAATGGTAAACAATTCTGCACCACTGTTGACGTCTACCGAAAGGGTGCCGATATTGTCACCAAACATGTGGTACCAGAAGGAAAGGGCGTAAGGCGTGCTTACCGAAGCCGTAGTAGCGGGCAGCGAGATCGTCGCCGTCATACAGTGCGTTTCGTTGGCCAAGGTAGAAGAACCTTCGAGGAAGATGAATTCTCCATCGTTGGACGTGCCATTACAGCCCGGGGTGGTCTCGGGGCCCGTGCCACCGGAGGGCGTATCACCCGCCGTACTGACGGTCAAATCGTTGGTCCCCGTGGTTCCGGGGCCCGGAGGCGAATCTTCGGTAAAGATGCCGAAGCCACCATCAAAGGTTTCCGTAAAAATAGCCGTGGCCGTAGTTCCCGTACACGTGACGGAAGCGGGGGCCTCGGGGAAACCAGGAGTTACTATACATTGATTGGGAGCCGTACAGGTTTGGGCAAACGCCACAGCCGGGCCTAGCAATAGGACCAGCACCAGCGAGAGTAAACCGACGAACTTCTCCCGGAATGTAGAAATACTTTTATCCATGAGATTTCGTTTTAAAATAATGTTAGTTTAGTGAGTTGGTTGGAGCAATTAAAGCGATAAAAAATTGACGAGCCCGTCGAATGCCGTATCGCCGTAGTCGATTCCATCCTTGGATAATACGGGCAATTCATCTGCCGATAAGTCTCCTCCGTTGGGAGAAGTGGCAAACTCGTCATAAGCCAAAGTAAGCGCATTCTCCAGGGCCAGCCCCGTATCCAAACCTTCCCAGGTGTGGACGTACAGACTGTAAGTGCGCAAAGCCCGGCGATAGGCGGCACTTCCACTAGAAAGATTGTCCAATGCGGCTTCCAATACTGGAATTTCAGCGTTTAGCATGGTCTGAGCCTGCGACTCCGACACGAGTGGCGGATAGCTGGACTGCGCACTCAAGCTAAAGCTGAAAAGAAGACAAGCCACAAAGAAACCCAGTACCACGTGATACTTCTTTCTTTGGTTGAATTCTGTTTCAATCATGAGATTAGAAATTTTGGTTAAAAAATATGTTTACTTTAAATATACAATTTGCACAAGAGTGAGGGCACCACAAGCAACACCGACCATCGTTGACGACAATCATTTCTTAGAAAATGTCAGTCGCCAAAGACAGCAGTTCGTTGCCTCTAGGTGTTAATATGCGTGTCGGTCTTGGGATGGGTAACCAGGTCTACGCATCAAGCGTAAGCCTTGACTTTAATAAATCGGTTTGGGAGGGAAAATACTGTAGGTTTAGACGTAAGTGTAAGTGGCTAAAAACCGGTGGAAGGACCTCTCCGTCCGTTCCTGTACAAAGTTAGGAAAACCAGCATCAAGATACCTACCTTATTTCGGTTAAAATTCAAATCAAAATAAAATTAATATAAATAAAACAACTTGATCCCGGTCTTAAAACGGGTCCCGATCACCGGCTGGTGATCGGGACGAGTCGCTTTATACGATAGTAAGGACGAGCACCAGGCCGCCATTACTCCATTAGGATCATCTTCTTGGTCAACGTCTGATCGCCCACGCGCAATTCATAGTACAACACGCCCGTCGTACTCAGGTCACTCCGACTCAAACCCAACTGGTTGTAGCCCTTGTCGTAGCTTCCGCGGATGACCTTCAGCACCTTCCCGGATACATCGTAGATGCTCACCGTGGCTTCCCCCGCCTCGGGCAGTTCAAAGCCAATGATCGTTTCCTCCACGAAGGGATTGGGTTGGTTTTGGTACAACAATAGCTCGGGACGAATCGCTTCGCTTTCGTAAGTCAGGCCCAGGGCAAAACCTTGCAAGTCCACATCGAAAGCTTGGGCGATGGCGTAACGCGGACTGAGCGTCAGCACCTCACTCAGACGAGCCGGGCGCTGGGCCCGAAGTAGGAGGCTAAAGACGACTTCGTCTTCCCCTAGCGTACTGCCCACCTGGGGATTCGGACTCGTCCAGGCCGCCGTAATCACGCCCTCATCAATCATCGACAGTCCAAAGTGTTCCGCATTCACCACCCCGGATTCACCGGGTAACAGGTCGACCAAAGCGAGTACCGCCGGATCGAAGTGCAGCCCAAACTGGTACGCCGCAATCCGCTCGAAATCGCTGGCCCGGAATTCCACCCGGTAGGTTTTACCCGCCTCCAGCCATTGCTCCTGAAGCTTCCACTGCAAGTGGTCAGCAAAGCTCCGATCCCCACTGACTCCATTGGCATTGGACAGGGCATCCTCCGTGAGGTCACCTACTTTGATCCCAACAAAATTCGCAGCACTGTTGCCCCCATCCAGGCCATTGATGGCAATGACCTCAGGGAAAGTACTCAACCAAGGATTGGCCGGGTTGGGGAAGAGGTAGTCAACGTCCACAAAGCGCCAGCTGGTATTGTTGGGAAATTCGTTGGTGAGGTACAACAACAGTCGCTGCATCTCGATGATGTCAAAAGTATTGAGACGTTCGTTGTGATCCACATCCGCAGCGATCAGCTTGTAGGGAGAATCCAGGGTCTCCAAACCAACCAGGTGACGACTCAGCAATAGCAAGTCCAGCACCGTGACTCCATCCCGGATGCCATCGTTCTTACCGGGCGTCACCACGAAGTTGTCTGAGGAAGTGACCGGTGGGAATTCGTAGAATCCTTGGGCATTGGTCAGTACCGGGGGCGGCAAAGTACCACTTCCACCGCTCAGGACCACTTCCGCCCCTTCCACGGGCTCGGCGTATTCGGTTTCGATGGCGCCGTAAATACCGGGGACGTTTCCACAAGCTCCCATGTTATCCTGTACCGAGATCGTCGTGGCGACGTAGTCCCAGTTGCCATTCACG
>CALCCH010000026.1 GCA_937899855.1 uncultured Saprospirales bacterium
CCCCCCTGTTCGAGGGCCTGGTCAATTTTGGCTCCTTGTATGGCTATACCCCCGCCGCCATGCGCTACACCGAGGCTCGCCTCCGGCAAATCTCCGACGAAATCCTGACGGACATCAAAAAGGATACGGTCGATTTTGCCAACAACTTCGACGATTCCCTCCAAGAACCCACCGTACTCCCCACCAAAATACCGACCCTGCTCATCAACGGCGCCTCCGGAATTGCCGTCGGGATGGCTACCAATATGCTGCCCCACAACCTCCGCGAGGTCATCGACGGTACGGTGGCCATGGTCGACAATCCCGAAATTAGCCTGGAGGAGCTGATGCAGTACATCAAAGCCCCCGATTTTCCTACCGGCGGAATCATCTACGGCTATTCCGGCGTCCGTACCGCCTACGAAACCGGCCGGGGGAGGGTCGTGGTCCGTGCCCGGGCTACCATCGAAGAGTCCAAAACCGGCAAAGAAACCATCATCGTCAACGAGATTCCCTACCAAGTCAACAAAGCCCAACTGATCGTCAAGATCGCCGACCTGGTCAACGACAAACGGATCGAAGGCATCAGCGATGTCCGCGACGAATCCGACCGCAACGGACTGCGCATCGTCGTCGAAGTCAAACGCGACGCCATGGCCAACGTAGTACTGAGCAAATTGTACAAATACACCCCGCTGCAAAGCTCCTACGGGGTCAACAACGTCGCCCTCGTCAACGGACGTCCGATGACGCTCAACCTCAAGGACCTGCTGGAGGCTTTTATCGCCTTTCGCCTGGAAGTCATCGTCCGCCGGACCCAGTACGACCTCAAAAAAGCCGAGGAGCGCGCCCACATCCTCGAAGGACTCCTCATCGCCCTGGATCACCTCGATGAGGTCATCGCCCTCATTCGGGCCTCCAAAAACGTGGAAGCTGCCCGCAACGGATTGAAGGAACGCTTCGAACTATCGGAAGTACAAGCCCGGGCCATCCTCGATATGCGCTTGCAAAAGCTGACCGGACTGGAAATCGAGAAGGTCCGCGAAGAATATGATGAGCTGCAAAAAATCATCGCCGACTACCGGGAAATCCTAGCCAACGAATCGCGGCGGCGGAACATCATCAAGGAAGAATTGGCCGATATCCGGAGTCGCTTTGGCGATGAGCGCCGGACCGATATCAGCTACGCCGATGGCGACATCAGTATTGAAGACATGATTGCCAACGAAGAGGTGGCGGTCACGATTTCCCACTTGGGCTACATCAAACGCACCAAAACTTCCGAATACCGGGCCCAAGGCCGCGGTGGACGGGGCTCGCGCGGTACCAAGACCCGGGATTCCGACTTCGTCGAGCACTTGTTTATCGCCACCACCCACAACTGGTTGCTGCTTTTCACCGAGCAGGGACGCTGCCACTGGCTCAAGGTATACGATATTCCCGAAGCTTCGAAAAATTCGGCGGGCCGGGTCATCCAAAACCTGCTCAACGTGCCCAAGGGCGATCGCGTCAAAGCCTATATGGTCATTAAGGACCTAAAGGATCAGGAGTTCCTCGACAACAACTACCTCGTCTTTTGTACCAAACGTGGGTTGATCAAGAAAACCAAGGTGGAAGCCTTCTCACGGGTGCGTTCCAATGGCATCAACGCCATCACGATCAACGAGGGGGACCAATTGCTGGAGGTACGCTTGACGAATGGCCAGAACGAAATCCTCATCGCCAACCGCAACGGTCGGGCCATCCGTTTCCCCGAGGGGAAGGGGCGTCCGATGGGACGGGCGGCGGCGGGGGTACGCGGTATTAGCCTGGATGACGACGGGGAAGATGCGGTCATCGGAATGGTGGCGGTTGATCCCAACGATCCGGATACCAGTATTTTGGTGGTATCGGAAAAAGGGAATGGCAAACGTTCGGCCCTGGAAGATTACCGGATTACCAACCGGGGAGGCAAGGGCGTTCGCACCCTGCTGTTGACGGAAAAAACCGGTAAACTCGTCGCGATCAAAACCATCCGCGATGGGGACGATCTGATGATTACCAACAAATCGGGCATCGTAATCCGCATGACGGCCGACCCGGAGAGCTTGCGCATCATGGGACGAGCCACGCAGGGGGTACGGCTGATTAAGCTCGAAGAAGGCGATGAGATTGCCGATGTGGCGGTGGTTTTTTACGAGGAAGCGGAAGAAACGGATGCTGCTGAAACGCCGGAGGGCAATGGGGTAGCCAACGAGGCGGAAAATCCCGACAACCAGGATATTCCGGGAGAAGCTCAGGCCAACGAAGAGGAATAGTTGGACGGTTTTTTAACATTTTTTAACCAAAACCCGCAGCGCTTTAACGTCTGCTAAACGTTTTTTTGCGGCTAGAAACCGTCCTTAGAGTGTCGAGTATTTTTAGGAATACTTTATCTTTGACTCAGAACATACTTTAAAAATTAAATTGACTAATATGAAAAAAGTACTGCTCCCTTTGATGACACTGTTGGTTTTTGCTGGGGCACTCAACGCACAAGACGCCGCTGCGGCTTTCAAAGAGGCCAAAAAAGCGTTTGGTAAGTACAAGTTGGAAGAGAATCAGGAAAAGCAGGCCGAGTTGCTACAAACGGCCCGTCAGAACATCGATATCGCCACCGCCGATGCCTCCACGATTGGCGAGAAAGAGCGCTTCAAGCTTTGGGAAACCAAGTCTTCGATCTACAACAACATCGCCCAGTCGGAGATCAACCAAAAAGTACTCAAGCCGGACTATAAGTTTGCCGTACCCACCGCCGCTAGCGATGGCTTTGCGGCCGTTAATTCCGCTCTGGAGGTGTCCGAGAAAAAGTGGCAGAAAAAATTGGCCCTGGACGCCCTGTTCGAAAATGCCAACCACCTCATCAATTTTGGCTCCTTACTCTACGGCGACGGTGATTACGCCGGGGCTTACGGCTCCTTCAAAAAGGTATTGGAAGCCCGGAAAATGTTGGTAGAAAATGGCAAAAACGAATTCCTCCCCACCGATGAGGAATACCAAGATCAAATCTACACCACCGCGCTGAGTGCCTCGGCCGCTGGCGAAGCCGATGCCGCCAAGGCCTACTACACCCAGCTGTACGAAATGGAATACCAAAAGCCCGCGGTTTACAACGGACTGTTTATGGCCACGGTAGATGATGACGAGACCAAAGCCCTCGAAATTTTGGAGAACGGTCGCCAGAAATTCCCCGAAGACGAAGGCCTGCTGGTATCCGAGATCAACCACTACCTCAAGGTGGGTAAGCTCAACGAACTGGTGAGCAAGCTCGAAAAAGCAATCGAAACCGATCCGAGCAACGTCTCCTACATTTCCACTCTGGGTCAGGTATACGACAACCTCCAACAGCGCGAAATGGAAGCGGGCAATGCCGACAAGGCAAACGAGTACACCGAAAGTGCCATGAAGTATTACAATATGGCCCTGGAGCAGGATCCCGGTTTCTTCCAGGCCATTTACAACCTCGGTGCCCTGTACTACAATAAAGCAGCCATCCTCAACATGGAGATGATTGCCGTCGATGGCGACTTCAGCTAGACGGGACTGGCCAAGTTTGAGGCCAAGAAAAAAGAAGTACTGGACATGTTTAATATCGCCTTACCTTACTTTAAGGATGCCGAAAAACTTGCTCCCAGCGACATCGGAACCCTGACGGCCCTCAAAGAAATCTACGCGCGGACCGACGATTTCGAGACCTCCAATGAGTTTAAAAATCGCCTGGAGAAAATCCAACAAGGCGAAACCATCGAAACGTCTTACTTCAAGTAAGCGCCGCATTTTTACCACTCTTGGACGTGCCGAATGCCTCTGGTATTCGGCACGTTTGTTTTGGGTACAATCACGAAACACTATTGAATCTTTGCTGTTAATTTGCTAAGTTGGGCGAACGATCGCATCGCCCGATTGCCCACCACGTAACCACCAAATTGCCCCGCGCCCCTGCTGGTCGCCCGGGGCTCCATCATTTTACCGACCTGAATCACCCAATCATGAAAAACGAACTTCGTCCCTTCTCTACCTTGCAAAGAGCTCAGACGCGCCAAAGGCTTGAAACTGAGGAATTTGACCTCCTCGTAGTAGGGGGTGGCGCTACGGGTTGTGGCATCGCCCTGGACGCCGCAGCGCGGGGGCTCAAAACGGCCCTAGTTGAGAAGGGAGATTTCGCCTCCGGCACCTCCAGTAAATCTACCAAACTGATTCACGGGGGGCTGCGCTACCTCAAGCAATTGGACATCGCCCTGGTTCGCGAAACGGGAACCGAGCGGGCCATCGTACACCGACTCGCCCCCCACCTCGTACTACCCAAAAAGAAGCTGATGCCCCAGAACGAAGGGGAAACCAACGGCAAGTGGAGTACCTCCTTTGGCCTCATGGTATACGATATGCTGGCCCAGGTGGAAAAACAAGACCGCCGCAAGATGCTGACCAAGGAAGAAGCCCTCGAACTGGAGCCCCTGCTCCACGCGGAAGGCCTCAAAGGGGGCGGTTATTACGCCGAGTACCGTACCGATGATGCCCGCCTGACCATCGAGCTGATCAAAACGGCGGGCCACTATGGTGCCCTGGCCATCAACTACTGTCCAGCGGTGGATTTTCTCTACGACGAGGACCGCATCGTCGGGGTGACGGCGGAGGATTACCTGGCGAGGGATCATTTTAAAATTCGTGCCAAACGGGTGGTCTCCGCAGCGGGCCCCTGGGTCGATCGCTTGCGCAATAAAGATGGCTCGCTGAGTGGCAAACGCCTGCACTTGACCAAGGGCGTCCACTTGGTTTTTGACCACGCTAAGTTTCCCCTTCGCCAAACGACCTACTTTGATGCGCCCGACGGTCGGATGATCTTCGCCATTCCCCGCGGCCGCGTCACCTACGTCGGTACCACCGACACCAATTATTCGGGCAACCTCGATCGGGTAGTGGCCACCCACGATGATGCCCAGTACCTGATCGACGTCGTTCACCACGCCTTTCCCTCGATCAAACTCAAGATGGAGGACATCCAGTCCAATTGGGCGGGGCTCCGGCCCCTCATCCACGAGGATGGCAAATCACCTTCGGAGCTGTCGCGCAAGGATGAAATCTTTGTCTCACCCCAGGGGCTGATTTCAATTGCGGGGGGTAAGCTAACGGGCTACCGCAAGATGGCGCAGCGGATTGTCGATCTGGTGTACCAGCAACTCGACTTGGACTTTGTCCCCTGTACGTCCAACCAAATCCCCCTGGTCCGTGATCCCCTGGCCAGTGCCGCGGCGGTGGCGGCTTACATCGAGGAATTGAAGGGGCGGGTCAAGGACCTGGGACTGGTCGACTATCACGCTTGGTACCTGGCGACCAACTACGGCCGCCAAACGGAGGTTTTACTCGCCAAGATGCAAAGCTTTACCGACGACGATCCGGAGGTCGCCCTAGGACGCGCCGAAGCCTGGTTTGGAGTGGAATACGAAATGGTCGCCAGTGCCGAGGATTTGTTGGTCCGTCGGACGGGCCGACTGTATTTCGAGATCGGAAGCATCAGTCGGATGCGGGACGTGGTGATGAAAGACCTCAAGGGCTATCTCTCCTGGTCGGAAGAACGCTTTGCGAGCGAAAACCAACGATTGGATGAATTGATGTACGATGCCACTCACTACTACGAATTGGAATTGACCTAACTAACGACCGGCAGCCCCTATGGAACGACGCGATTGGGAAAATCCCGAGGTATTCCGAGTCGGGCAGGAGCCCCCGGTAGCCACGGCCTTTCCCTATTCCTCCCTGACCGAATTATTGGCCAACAGCGAAGTCAGCGACTGGTACCTTTCCCTCAACGGCCCCTGGAAGTTCCACTGGTCCCCCCGCCCGGCAGACCGACCGATCGACTTTTTTCGCCACGATTTTGACGACCAGCACTGGGCCGAAATTCCCGTCCCCGCCAATTGGGAAATGCAAAGCTACGGAATCCCCAATTACGTCAAAGCCCGTTATACTTATCC
>CALCCH010000027.1 GCA_937899855.1 uncultured Saprospirales bacterium
TCCCCGCTCGGCCGCCGCCGCCACCAGTTGCTCGCTGAGCTCTTCGGCAGCATCGATTTCCCGCAGGGAGGTAAAGACGATCTCGCGATCGGTGACAAACTCGTGCTCACACTCCGCTAGGAAGGTCTCAATCGATACCTGTGAGCGGTTGATGAGGGCTTCCATCAAAAAGATATAATCGTCCATCATGCCCTCGATGTGTAGTGCCTCGTAGACGTCGGAATTGTATTGTGCGGTGACGATAATTTCGTCCTTGTACTCCCCCATTCCCAGTCCCAGGTCAAATTGAGCGAAGGGGATATTGGGGCCATTCCCCGGAGCGGGCCGTACCTCGATTTCCGAGATGTTGTCGGAGTTGTACATCTTGAGGGTCGTCTGGTTCTGATAGGCCATCATGATGTCAAAAATGGGGGAGTGGCCGATGGGGGTTTGGATGTCGAGTCGCTTGAGCAAATCGTCCATCGAAAAGAGCTGGTTATCGTGCGAGAGTTTGATGTTTTCGTGCTCGTTGCGGAGGACCTCATAAAAGGTCTGCTCCTCCGAAAAGCGACTGCGAATGGGGATGGTGTTGATGTACAGTCAGGCCTGATTTTCCAGCTGGCTGTTGACAAGGCCGGAGATGGGACTGCCGATGGTCAGATCCGTCAAACCCGAATATTTGTAGAGCAAGACCTTGTAAGCCGCCACCGCAAAGGCGAAGGTGGTACAGCCCTTGGACTTGCAAAAGTCCTTAATCATATTGTTATAGGTCCGCGTCCCATTGTACTGCACGGTGCCCCCAACGTAGGTCTTTTTGGCGGGACGCCCCTTTTCGAAGGGCAATTTTAGCAGCGGAATTTCCTCGCGAAAGCGGTTGACCCAAAAGGAGCTCTCCTTATTATTGATCTCCTCCAGGTTCTCGTTGAGCCAAACGGCAAAATCGCTGTACTGGATATCGAGGGGAGCCAGGTCGGCTGCTTTTCCCGTATCGTAGAAGGACTGGTAGTGCTGGATCAGGTCGTTGAACAAGACCTCCATCGACCAGCCGTCGCTGACCGTATGGTGGATACAGATGAAGAGGACGAATTCCTCCTCGGCCCGGTGGATGACCCCAGCGCGAATCAGGGGACCGTTCTCCAAATCAAAATCGGTGGCGATTACCTCTTGCAAACAGTCATCCTCCAGTTCGGGCTCGCGCCGAATATCCTGGTATTCAAATTCGAAGTTGAAGGTCTCGGGGGAAAGGATAAATTGCTGGAGCACGTTGTCGGCATCGAAGCGAAAAACCGTTCGGATGGAGGCGTGGCGTTTGATCACCTCGTGCATGGCCCGACCAATTTTGTCGACCTGGAGTTTGCCAAAGATTTCGGTGGAGAAAGGAATATTGTACGCCTTTTTGGCTCCCAAATTGGCCGATACCCAGAGTCGGTACTGAGACGGGGTGACGCGGTAATAGGGGCGCTCGGGAGCTTGGGGGATAAAGTAGGAGGACGTCTTGACCCCAAAGAGCAGATCAATCAGGGCGGCCTTTTTGTCGCGGAGTTCCGCAATCAGGGCGGCATCGAGGACTCCCTTGTCCGCCTTTACCTTGAGCTGGCCATCGACCATCTTTAGGGAGACGCCCTTTTGATTGAGCACGTCGACTAATTCAGTGATTTTCATCCGGTTGTAATCAGTTTGGTTAGGGTATGGGATAGCTTAAAGGGTTAACTCTTCCACGTTTTCATTTTCTTCCTCGTTCTCCGTACGTTGCTCCTGAATCTGTAATTGAATCAGGCCGCTGATATGCTGAATCGTCTCCGCATCGAAAAAATATTCGACCGACATACTGACCCGGTACTGTTTGTTGATCTTGTTGATCATCTTGACCGCCATCAGGCTGTTGCCGCCGCGCTCGAAGAAACTGTCGGCAATGCCGACCCGTTCCGCCCGCAGCAGCTTTTCCCACAGCGCGACCAATTCCCGCTCCAGATCGGTGCGGGGCGCTACGTAATTCTTACTCGCAATCAGCGAGAGGTCTACGTCCGGCAGGGCGCGGGTATCCGTTTTCCCATTGGGCGGCAGGGGAATGGCGGGGAGGGCGACGTAAAAATTGGGCAGCATAAAGTGGGGCAAAAACTGCTGGATGGCCCGCTTGATTTTTTCTTCCGCCAGTTCCGCTCCCGTAGGCACCACGTAAGCAATCAGCTGGGGCTCCCGCTGAACCTCGCGGATCTGTACGACCGCCGCCCGGACCCACTCCTTTTGCTGGATCAATTGGTCCTCAATTTCGCCCAACTCAATGCGGAAACCCCGCAACTTTACCTGCTTGTCCTGCCGCCCCAGAAATTCCAGGTTGCCGTCTTCCGCGTAGCGCGCCAAATCACCCGTCCGGTAGAGCCGCGCATTGGGTACAAAGGGATTGGGGACGAATTTTTCTTCCGTCAATTCTCGTTTACCCAGGTAGCCCTGAGCCAAACCCACACCACTGATAAAAAGCTCGCCAATACAGCCCTTGGGTACCAATTGTAAGTGCTCATCCAGCAAGTAAAAACGGGTATTGTAAATGGGTTTACCAATCGGAACCTGGGTGTACTTGCGGTCTTCAAAGCGGTAGCAACTGCTGTAGGTCGTATCTTCCGAGGGGCCGTAGAGGTTGCGCACCGCGATCCGAGCCTTGTCCAGCTGCCGGATTGTATTGACGGGAATGGGCTCCCCCGCCATGTTGAGTACCCTGACGTTGCTCAAATCCACCTCCTCATCCAGCAACTGCTTTACCACCGAAGGAACCGTATTGATCAGCACCCGACGATCGTGCTCCAGATAATCCTGTAGGTGCAGGGCCGACTGGATCAAACGCACCGTTTTGCCCGCCGCCAGGCTAAAGAAGAACTCGTAGATGGAGAGGTCAAAGCAGTGCGAAGTAACGGCGTAGGTCAGTTCAAAATGTTGGTCCGAAAATTCTTCCAGTGCCCAAGTGATCATCGCCACGGCGCTGCGGTGATTGATGACCACGCCCTTGGGATTGCCCGTCGAACCAGAGGTGTAAATGACGTAGGCCGTGTTTTGCGCGGGAACGCGGAAGTCCAAATTGTCTTTGTCGTAGTCCAGCTCTGCCTCGCGGAAGCGCACCAGCAGGGCTTGGTCGATGGTGAGCTTACACTGACTGTCCCGCTCGATGTATTCGATGCGCTCCGCCGGGTAGGCCGGATCGATGGGAACGTAAGCCGCCCCGGTTTTCATCACGGCCAGTAGGGCCACCAACAGCGATTCGTCGCGCTCGGTTTTTACCCCCACCAGATCCCCCGATTGTACATCGTGCCGGTCGATTAGGAAACGGGCCAAGCGATTGGCGCGCTCGTTGAGGCGATCGTAGCTGATCAATTGATCTTTGACGATCAGGGCGGCCGCAGCCGGCTTGAGGCGGACCTGCTCTTCAAACAAACCGACGATACTCTGGTCCTCGGGAAAGGGACGTTCCGTCTGGTTTAGGTCAAGTAGCAGCTCCCGTTGTTGGGCAGCGCTGAGGTACTGCAAGGATTGGACGGGGGCGGTGGGTTCTGTGAGCACCTGCCGAAAGAAATTTTCCAGGTTCTCGACCAAACGGCGCACGGTAGCTTCCGTGTAGAGCGAGGAACGGTAATGGACCCGGAGCCTCAGCCGATCGGCTTGCTCGACGAAGGAAAAGGTCAAGCCAAATTGCTCGGGCCAGTCGCCTACTTCCGCCAGGCCTGGTTCGGAGGCATTGTTGGGCTGGTAATAATGGAGGGCCACCTCCTGAATCGCCACCGGGTTGATGGCGGTCTTGGCGATCAGGGCTTCCTGCAAATCGGCAAATGCAAAATTGCGGTAGTCACTCACGCGTTCCAGCGTGTCGGCATAGTGGGTCAGGAGATCGCTAAAATGCTCCTCTCCGTTCATCGCCTGACGCAGGGCGATGGCGTTTCCGGTTTCCGACTCGTCTTCCGAAGCCACCAGGAGATTGAGCACCACTGCCGACTGGCGCGTGTAGCGGTAGAGCAGGCTCCGAACCAGGGCCAGCAGTGGTGCCTCGGCGGGAACGGAGTGGGTCCGCAGGAGGGTTTGGAATTGGGTGCGTACCTCCGTGGGAAAGACCGTTGATATCACCGAAATTTCATTGTTGTGTTCCGCTCGGTGAAGCCGTCTTTTGGGCAATTCTAGTACGCTAGCTCCCGCTTGAAGGTGCTTCACCCAAAAGGCCCGCTGCTGATTAAATGAAAGAAGCGATGTGGTTTCCATTATTTATTGATAGATTGAGATTTTTAAAGTCAATTGAAGGCATAGCGGTACCGTTCGTCGCCGTAGCGTTTGCGCTACTTGCGAGCCGGGTAAAGCCATACACTTGATTACGTTAGACCGTGCACCGCCCGTGAGGGCGCAGCATCAGGACCCGGGAATGACCGCGAATAAAGAGCGGTTCCCAAGTTCAATTACGCTATTATGATCTTATCATTTCGGTAGCGCCCTAAGACGTAAAATAAAGAGACCACCGAATGATGAAGGTCATAGTAATGATCAATAACACGCAATAGTAGATGATAGCTTGATGGTAACGAGTTCGAGAAACGAAAAAGCTGCGGTAATCCAATCCGATTTTACTATGTATGTATGTGCCGCAACTCGGGTGATGGGACGAACCGGAACAACCGGTGTTCTTGACGCCCGTGTTTGGGAGTGGAAGATCGAAAGCGACCGAAGTACCCTCCCAAGAGTGGATTAAGTTTTACTTAGAACAGGGGTGACCAATTTTCAGACATAATATGATTTTGTTACAAAATTAAATCAAAAGTAAGCAGGTTAAACAATGAATTAATCCGGCTAGTGTTAGTTGGTGTTTATTGTTTCCGCTGGTTTCTTACTGAGGCTCTTTGGCATCACTTATCTTTGTTGGTCACTCAGGCAGAAAACCTGGATAGGAAGGTGCAAGAAAAATAGTTGGCTAGTGATACGTTTGAACCAAAAATTGATTAAAGATTTCAATCATAATTACGAGATAAAGGTATTGAAATTTGCCAGAACATGAAAGTTTTTTAACATCTTTTTCCCGCTTTTTTCCGCTTTTTTCCGCTTTTTTTTCGTCCATTGCGGAGCCTTTCGCACAATAATTTGGAAGAAGCCCCGGACGCGTATTTTTTATGTCGGCAGTACTGCTTTTTCGGTAAGCTCGTACAACCTTCCGTAATCCATTTTCAAGAGGCGATCACAGCAGTCGTAATACTTATCGTCGTGGGTAATGGCGATAATGGTCCAGCCTTCTTTTTTAAACCGCGGTAGAATCTCCGTGTAGAATTTTTTGCGGAAATAGGGATCCTGATCGGCGGCCCATTCGTCGAGTACGAGGACGGGCTTGTCCTCCAACAGTACCGCAATCAGGGCGAGTCGTTTACGCTGCCCCGTCGACAAGTCGGTCGTCGAAAACTTCCCCCCCTCAATCGTCACCTTCTCGTCGATTTCGAACAACTCCAGGTAATCGCGCAGTTTGGCCTCATTCACTTCCCCGACACTGTAAAACTCATCAAAGAGGTAAAAGTCGCTAAATACCGGAGCGTACAATTGCTTGTACACATCGCGATTGTCCTCGGTAATGGCCTGACCATTGACCACCATCCGCCCCCGCGAGGGCTGGTACAAACCCAGCAAGGTGTAGATAAAGGTCGGCTTTCCACTACCGTTTCCACCGTGGATAAATACAATCTCCCCCCGGGTGAGCTGCAAGTCAATCGGCCCGATGGTAAAACTGTTTTTATC
>CALCCH010000028.1 GCA_937899855.1 uncultured Saprospirales bacterium
TAAAGGCTATCGGCCCGATGGTAAAACAGCTGTCCCGAAATATTGATGCACCACAGTCGATCGAGCGAGTCGGCCTGGAGGTAAAAAACCGACAGCCCTTTCTTTTCGCTGTTGCTAAAATACGTCGAGCGTTGGCCGTCGTAGCGAAAGAGCCCCTTGTCGGCTGCCAACCAGAAAAAGCCCCGCTCGTCTTCGTGCAGGTCGTAGATGGCCAAATCGTTGAGGCCATCTTTCTCCCCCAAGGCAACAACGACGGGTTGCTGGGCCCGGGCCAGTCCGACCCCCAGGCTCAACAGCAGCAATAGCCAGCTACCCCATTTTATCAAGTTGTACCCGTGCATCCCCCGTAGGCTTTATTGAAACGACGACCATCCGGCGGCAGTCAAATAGTAGTAAGGTAGTACTTTTATGGCTCCCAGAGTTGAGGCAGCTGCTGAAAAACGCTTTCCAACTTTTAAAGCTTGCCCCAAAGGCGCTGAGACTAGGAAACGACTGAGCAAAGTGACGCCTGGATTTCCCGCTAATTATTGGTTTCTTTCCCCTACACCAAAATTCTAATGGCCCATGCCCCGTCCTACTTTTTCCTGGTTGCGCTCCATCGGTCTGGACCTCCTCGTCGCGGCGGCGGTCCGTACCGATTTGCGGGTAGCCTACGGCCTCACCGTGGTATTCGTCGTCGCCTTGATGTGGATTGCGGGGGAGGCAAAGCGCCAACGCTGGTATTCCGCGTACCATTTCGATAAAGACCTCATTAAAATTGATGATATCCAGTTCATTTATTTAGATGATTTTGCTTTCTTAAAGTGAAATAGCCTCCTCATTTCTACCTAGTTATAATTGTGGTTTCTACCTTCGTACGGATGCTATTCCAAACCCCAAATTGTAAACACGTGAACCCATCTCCCCCCTTCCTTCCCCATCCCTGGTACCAATCGATCCTTTGGCTGGGTATGATTGTGCTCACCCAAAGCGCCTGCGTCGTCAACCGTTACGTCGCACCTCCCTTTACGGATGTCGAGAAAATATTAAACCTAAAAACGGGACTGACCGAAGCGGAAGTCAGTGCGATCCTGTTGGTCCCTCCCCACGATGTCGCGCATTCGATTGGCGACAGCTCCAAGGTCTTGATCTATAACTACCGACTCAAGGATCGGGCCCTGACCGTTTCGGCCCGCAACCAAAAGTTTATGATCCACAGCAAGGATGCCCAGCGCGAGGGGGAGCCCTGGTACGATGACGAGTACCGGGAGGTTTTTCTCTTATTCAAAAAAGATCAGTTGGTGGGTACCTTTGGGGAGCGCTTCTTCGCGGAAGGCGAATACCTGGAGCTCATCTCCCAACGCATCAGTGCTCAAGCGGGCAGCGCAGCAAATCCCACCCTGGTGTCTCGCGAGGATTTGCTCTTTGTCGAGCACGTCGCCCATTCCAGGCCCCGAAGAAAGACCAGTGTCGAAGAGGATGAAGCAAATAAAATCAGAAGGCTCTTTTTCGCCGCCATCGGAACCGCCTTAGCTTCTCTGATTGTTACGATCGCCGGGTAATTAACTGAGCCTATTTTTCTCACCCAATAGCAAGTACCGCTTAAAAACTGTACCACCATGTTCCAGCATTTTCCAACCTTCTCCAGGACCTCTCTGTTTCTCCTCCTCTCCCTGATCGCAATGGTTCCACTGTATGGTCAAGACGCGCTCTCCCCCAATCAACGCGTGACGGTTTTGCCCTTTTCGCTTTCCTTCGAAGGAGAGGAAGACGTAGCCAATTATCCCAAGATGTTGGCCGAAGTGGTACAGAGTGCCCTTGGCCAAACCAAGCGCTTCATCGTACTGGAACGGATGAATTTGGACCTGGCCACCGAAGAAATCGATCGCATCTTCAATAGCGAACAATCCGCTTACTTCAATCGCAGCTCGCAGGACCTCATCCAGGTAGGCAAACTACTCGACGCAAAATACATCTTTACGGGAAACATCTCCAACGTCGCTACCGCCATCAATACCGGTGGCCTCTACGTGGCCGAATTTGGTTTTACCATCAAGGCCTTTTCCGTAGAAACGGGCAAGGTATACATCACCGAAACCTTTAACATCAGCAGTGGCAAGAGTGGCCTCAAATTGATTGCGGGAGAAACCTCCAAGCGGGAAGCCCTCAACAAAGCCCTGCAAAATACGGTGGTTCCCATCCAGGAGTTTATCGACAAATACTTTCCCCTCGAAGCTCACTTCAAACGGGTACACAAAGCCACTAAGGGAGGCGACATTCTGGAGATTGTGATCGATCGGGGTTTTTCCAGTGGCTTGCGGACCAAGCAAAAATTGAACTTGTGGCTACCCGAAACGGAAGCGACGCAACTGAGCTTGGTGGGGATGGGAAAGATTGGCAGTGTAAAAATTATCGAGCTGGAAAGCAATTCGGCCATTTGCCGGATAATGGAAGGTCGGGCTGCGCTCCGAGCAGCCATCGAGATCAGCGGCAAGGCCGCCACCGAACACATCCTGCTGCGCAGCACGATTGATTGACCCTCCCCCTCCAAGTAACCTATTCGTCAAACACAACTCGGAAGCCAATCGTGGCGGTGCCCATTCCTTCGGGCTGAAAGTTGACGTGACCGGGAGCCAGCGCCGGGTGGAAGTCGGACCAACTGCCCCCGTTGCCCCCTCGCGTCCCCGCTGCCGTACCCCGGTCCGCGCACCCGACCGCGCCGATGCCGCGCAT
>CALCCH010000029.1 GCA_937899855.1 uncultured Saprospirales bacterium
GTCTTTCAGTTTCCGGGTAAGGGTTCGCCAAAATTCCAAAGGCACGTGTTTCGAAGCATCCTGGCGATAGCCATCCAATCCGAATTCCTTGATCCAATAGAGTGCGGAATCAGATTGCACATCAATCGCTTCCGGATTGCTCAAGTCCAAGGAAGGCAGGAACAGATCAAACCAGGTGGTCAGGCGTTGTTCGTCCCAGTGTAGTTCTTGGGAGATAATGAGGCCGGCACCGAGGGTGTTGAAGGCGATATCGGGCGGGGAAAACCCCCATTCGGCGGAAAAGCCATCGAGGGTTTCGAGGGAGGTTTGGAAGATGGTGGCCAGCCCTACGCCCATCCAGGCGGCCTTACGCTGCTTCATCCCCGTCCAGCGGAGAATGCGGTAGCTGTAGGTTGCCTCCAGATAGGTGGCGTAGGCGTGGCCGGCTTTGTCCATGCCGTTCCACTCCCGCCAATCGTTGAAGAATTGGAAGTTGGTACGCGGAAAATCGGCGTACCAAACCTGGGCCAAGCCGATCATGGTGGCGGTGTAGGCGCTGGCGCCAATGCCGGCAGCGGTCCAGAAGCGGGTCGGGTGGAAGGTGTCGGCGGGTTCCCAGAAGGTCCCTTTTTTCAGATCCTGGCTCTGAAGGGGGGAGAGGGCCATCCAGAAGGTACAGCTGGTGATCAGGAAGAACCGGGAGATTTGCCTCATAATCGTAATGTAATCAAGCAAAATTATCATAAATTTATCACTTAATCAGTGCCAAGTGTTTATTGTGAGTGATCGAAAATCCATAAACTGGCTGTATCGCCAACTCCCCGACCTAATTGACAAGGGCGTGATCGACGCTGCGACGGCGGCGCGCTTGCGCGGCTACTTCGGGCCCGAAGAGGAAAAGCCGGATTACAACCTGGCCTATATCCTGGCCGGTGTACTGGGGGCCGTACTGATCGGTGGTGGCATCATCCTCATTTTTGCTTTCAACTGGGACCAGTTGTCGCGGACCTGGCGCACCATCCTCAGCCTAGCCCCTCTGTGGTGGCCCAGCTGATTTACAGCTACGTCTTTTTCCGCAAGTCGCACAGCCTGGCTTGGGTGGAGAGCAGCTCGGGCTTTCTGATGCTCATGATTGCAGCGTCCATTGCCCTGATTAGCCAAACGTATCACATTGAGGGTACGACCGAAGGTTTTTTATTTGTCTGGATGCTGCTCAGTGTTCCACTGATGTACCTCATGAATTCCACCCTGGCCGCCCTGTTTTACCTAGTGGGCATTTGTGCTTGGGCGGTCAATATCTGGGGATCCGAGTCGGTTTATTACTGGTTTTTTCTGTCCTTTTCGGTGCCCCACATCATTTACAACACCCGTACCGTCGGTAGTCCGCGGGGCAACCTGCTGGGTTGGACCTTCGTCATTACCCTGGCCATCTCCTGGTTTGCCGTCATCGAGGTGGATCTGCCCTTATTTTCGCTGGTGGGATCCGCTTTTTCCCTCAGCGTACTCTACCTGGTGGGAGATCGTTGGTACCCCTCCGACAATACGATCGTGAGTCGGCCCTTTCAGGCCTTTGCGGTGGTCGGCATCTTTATTTTCTGTATGATTTTGGGTTACGACTGGCCCAACGAGTCGGCCCAAGTCGAAGCCTGGGTCAATGGCCTGCGCTACGCCCCCTGGGCCGGCAAGATGAATTTCCTGATTTGGGTGAGTATTGCGACGTCCTGGGTTTTTCTGATGATCAGTGGTTACCGCAAAGAAGGGCGGATTCCACCCTTTGCGAGCCTATTTCCCCTACTCGTTTTTGGTGGTTTCTGGATTACGCGGCGCTACGGCAGCCTCGTTCCAATTATTTTGGCTAATTTGTACTTATTCGTATTCGGTCTCCACTACATCCGGCGGGGAATCAACCGGCAAGCCATGACCCTGGTCAATTTGGGCATGTTTTTCATTGCTGCGCTGATTGTGGCCCGTTTTTTTGACACCGATTGGTGTTTTGTGGTATAAGGAGGGGTCGTTGTGGTGTTGGGTCTTTGCTTTCTGGGGGTCAACCTCCTCTTGTCGCGTCGCCTGAAGCAGGTGGAAGGGACGGAGCAGCTTCCCTGGGAACGTTTGTGAGGCCCCCTGGTGGTCGATTGAGTCGATTGAGCGGAAGAACTGATTTGGTGGATGGACCGATTGGTCGATGGGGGGGAGGTCTGCGTCAACCACATTTGGCAGTATTGCGTTTAATGGTTAACATACATTCGATTAAAAATAGAGAACATCATGAAACAAAGCAGATTTGTTACTTTTGGCATCCTGGGATTTATCGCCTTTGTGTTTGTCGTGAGCCTCTCCAATAGATTATTCATAACGATTGATCCGGGAGAAAAAGGCATCTTGTTCCGGCGGTTTTCAGGAGGATTGGATACGGAGAAAGTCTACGGTCAGGGTTTTCACGTTATCGCGCCCTGGAATAAAATGTACGTATACGACGTACGGACCAACGAGGCTTTTGAACAGATGGCCGTGTTGTCGAAGAACGGTTTGACGATCAAGGTAGACCTGTCCTATCGTTTTCAGCCGATTCCCTCCAAGATTGGTTTGATCCACGACCAGATTGGGCCCACCTACCAGTCCAAGATTGTGATTCCTGAGATTCGGTCGGCCACGCGGGAGGTCATCGGTAAGTACTTACCCGAAGAATTGTACTCGACCAAGCGCGAGGCGATTCAGGACGAAATCTTCCAGCGTACCCTGAAGGCCGTTTCGGAAAAAAACATCGAAATCGACGCCGTGTTGATTCGCGAGGTGACCCTGCCCGAGACCCTACAGGCCGCCATCGAACGCAAGTTGAAAGAGGAACAAGCCTCTCTGGAGTACGAGTTTCGTTTGGAGAAGGAGCGGAAGGAGGCCGAGCGTAAAGTGATCGAGGCCCAGGCCAAGGCCGATGCCAACAAGATTTTGAACGCCAGTTTGACCGACAAAATCCTACAAGATAAAGGGATCGAGGCTACCCTGGAGCTCGCCGAATCCCCTAATTCCAAGGTTGTTATCGTCGGTAGTGGCGATCAGGGTGTGCCCCTCATTTTGGGCAACTAAGCCCCACCCCTTGCGGCACCATTCCCGGTCCGCAGCCTTCAAAAAGCGTCGTAGCTCGAGCTGCGGCGCTTTTTGTATCCATTGTACAGCGGCCGCTATTCCACTAAGTACTGGGGGTTTTCCAGTACACGTCGAAGCGGGAAAGCTCCAATTCCAATTCCATCAGTGCGTTTTCCCCCAGATTGTGGATCCCCGCGATTTCCTCGTAAGACGTTCTCATGAGGTCGGTAATATCCGTGATGCCGTAGGCGCGCAGCGCATTGATCGTGCGAGTGGAAAGGTTCAATTCCTTCACTTTCCTACTCTGGTTGTAGGCGTGGGTAAAATCGAAGTAGCGGGAGAGGAGAAGGTCCAGTTCGTAAAATTTTCCATTGATTTTTTCCAGTTCGGAATCTTGGAAAAACGCCACCTTGCGGCGAATCAAAAGCGGGATGAGGCGGTAACACCGTTGTTTGGTTAATTTGATGGCTTTGATGGATTGCTGGTTTTGCTTTGCGATTTCTTTTAGCGTCGCTCCGTTCAAAACCTGATAGAAGATGCTGGATTCTTGGGGCGAAAGACCCAATTTCAATAAAAAGGCTTCGTCTTGAAAGATGCTCAACAAAAAATCAGAGATTTCCTTTTTCATTCGCGTTGGTTGCCGTACTGATTTGTTAAATGAAGTCAACAGAAAGCCGCTCCATCGGCGGACCGATCGGTGGCTTTGATTCAGCTGTTGTACGGGAATTCTTTCAATGCTAATATCAACAACTCCTCGCGGCAAGGAAAGTACAATTGGTCATAAAAATAATCAAAAGATCTGTCCGTACGTCAATATAAATTATTGATAATGCGTAGATTAGCAAGAAAAATAATAATAAAAATGACCAAAAGGACTGTGGAGATCATCCGGAGAATGTCCACCAGCAGGCACCAGGCATTCCGGGCCTATTTGGAGTCCCCCTTCTTTACGACCAATAAAAAGCTCCTGCGGGTGCTGGAGACCAAAAACAAAAAGCTGGAAAGCTGGGAGGCCTACGCCCGGTTTATTTTTCCGGGTAAGCCCTTCAATAAGCAGGTGTTGAAAAATCTCTGTAGTCAATTCAACAAGCACTACCGCAAGTTTCTGGCCTTTCAGTTTTTACGGGACCGGGAAGACCTCGTGGAGGTATTCGCGGAAGGGCAAATCATCGAGGACGGCGATGCGGAGGTTTTTAAGTTGCGTCTAAAAGGGGGGGAAGGACGCGATCCTTTGCAGGAGGATATTTTTTCTACGAAATTTCTAAATGCTTTTGTCTACGAGGAATTCCCCAAGGTTTTGGACCGTCAGGAGCAAGTGGCTTATTCGCGCAAGTGGCTCCGGCAGAAATTTAGGCTCAGTAAAAAAAGCAGCTACCTCATAGAGCTCACCTTTTTGTGTAGCTACTGCCACCTGCGGCAACGGGCCATCCTCAAAACCGAGTATCCCGAATTTGAGCGGCGGATCCAACAACTGCCCAGCGAGCGATCCGT
>CALCCH010000030.1 GCA_937899855.1 uncultured Saprospirales bacterium
ACCTCCTGTAAGCCATAATCCCCCTCCGCGATCACCGCCCGCACGTTGCCTAGGAGGTCACTCAACACGTAGAGGTAATTCCAAGCACCCGACTCAAAAGCCATCCCCACCCGGTCCATACCGTACAGGCTCACCTCCATGCGCTCGGGCGTACAGCCCCCACAAGTGCTGCTCGACGTATAAATGCCCTGCAGGCCATTGCCGTAGACGTACCAGGTACTTTCCCAATTGCTGCCCTGGTACACCGTCTTTTGGACCCGCTGCCCATCCGGTCCGTAATCGTACTCCGCCAGCAGCGGACTCGTGGGCGTCAGTCCATCCCGTACCCGGCGAACCCGACCGTTGATGTCGTATTCGAGGTAGCGGTTCTGCTGTACGTCGCTGATCAACTGCCCCTTGGCATTGTAGGTATAATTCTGCGGATCCTGACGGGTCAATTCCCCCGGGACGCAGCCGTGCTCCCAACCATCGCCAATCCGGGTCAATTGGTTTTTCCCAATGCCGTTGGTGTACTTGTAGTTGAGCAAGTTGAGGAAGACGGATTGGGTACAGGAGGTAAACTCCCCGTAATGCCGCTGGGTGTAGATGTTGCCATTGTCGTCGTACCGCAGGAGGTTCCGGTAGGCCAAGCCAAAGTTGACGTCACCGATATAAAGCGGAGAACTGTTGGGAACGACTTGCCCAAAATCGGCCCGCTCCAATTCGTTGCGGTAGTTGTAGGAATAGCGGTAGGCAAAGTGGCCCGAGTAATCGACGCCAGCGGCCGTGGCCCGGGTTTTCCAACGTTGGCCCGTGATGTTGCCCGCGTAGCTGTTGGCCGGGTCATCGACATCCGGACAGGGGAGGTGTTCCGTATTGGTCCACAGGGCATTCGCCGAGCGGTAGTCCTCCAGGTGGTAGTGCAAAGCCATGCTAAAGGGATGCCGTCCTCCCCGATCGAGGTCGACTTCGATCATATCGCGGGGGTTGATGGCCTTGAGTTGGCCCTGGAGGGTATACACCATTTTTTGGGTCTCCAAGCCCTCGGCAATCACCTTGCGATCCAAGCTGCCGTCGACTTGGTAATGGTACTGGACCTGATTCTGAGCGGCATCGCCCACCCAATCGGATTGGCGCGTAGCGGCCGAAGTCATCCGTCCCACCCGGTCGAAACCATACTGGTGCCGGAATTCATCCGCCTGGTCCTTTTGAAAGACCACCTCCGTGACTTGTCCACTTAGGTCGTAGCGGTACTCCGTCACCTTGGCTCCCAGGTTACCCGCCGTCTGCCGAATCTCCCATTCGATCCGACCGTATTCGTCGTAGCTGTACCAAATGTCCTGTTGGTCATTGGAGAGCTGGGACAAACGACCCAGTAGGTAGCGTTGGGTATAGCCCGTCAGGGGCAGGCTGGTGGCGGGAAGATCGTATTGAGAAGTGACTTGCTCGGAGAGGAAGGTGGAAGGAAAAGTGGGATCATCCACATTGGCTTGTAGTCCGTTGAAGGGCAATACCGAACTTCTCCCCTCTTCAATCACCCGACTGTAGCGGTCGTATTTCCAATAACGGAAGGCGCCCACCGCCAGTTGGTTGGCATCCTGAGAAAAACGCAGCAAACCATCTTTGCGGTAATAGTAGTAGGTCTCCCCCGCATCGGGACTGCGCTCCCAAACCAGTTGCCCCAGCGAATTGTAGCGGTAGTAGCTAAAGGCATTGGGATCGCTGTTGGCCGGGACCTTGCCCCGTAGGTAAGCGGACTCTTTGGGAGCTATCGTAGCGATGAGGTTGCCGGACAGGTCGCGAATGGTAAAGGAATAGTCGAAGTAATTGGTCGAGTAGGCGATGTCGATCGTTTCGTTGGGGTTGTTGTTGACGATGCGGTAAAAGCCTTCGGGCAGGGTGTACTGGTTGGTGGTGATGTTGTTCGGCCCCACCTGGCTATCGTCTTCCAAATTGTAAATGCGGTAGTCCAGACCAACTCCGGTAAAGTTGACCAATCGGTCCTGTCCATCGAGGGCACCGATGTGGATGTCGTAAAAAGAGCCCGCGGCTACGGTACCGTCAAAATCCTGAAAGTAAGTGGTGTTTTCACTGAGGTCCGCCGAGATGGCCTGGGCCACCTCTACGCCGGCTTCGTCGGTAAAGACGATCACCTGCTTGCCATCGCCATCCTGGCTGATGGTCTTGTAGTATTCGGTCTCGCGGTTGGTGGCGTCGCACCACTGTTGGATTTCGTTATTGGGGTCGACGATGCTGTTGCCCGCCATGACGCACATGGGATGCCGGGCGAGGAGTAGGAAGTGAACGCCGTTGCCCGCCGGCATGGTAAAGCGGACCGGTTCGCGTCCCTTGCCCATGCGGTAAGAATTGCCTGCGGAAGCCGTCCGGCGAGGCAGTCCGGTGATGCGGCTGTATTCCGTCCGGATGTAGGGGAAGTCCGTGGTGGCCTGCCATTCGTTGACGTTGTTTTGCGTACTGTACCACCAACCGACGGTATTGGGTTGTTCGCCCGCTACGTTGGGGTCGTTGAGTCGGGGGCCTTCAAAATCATTGTGCCCGTAGGGATTACCGGTAAGGCCGGTAAAAAAGTGGCTCTGGTATTTGATTCCGGTATTGCCGGTGGGTGCCGCCTGGGTAGGGAGGGCGGCGCGGCCGTAGTCGTCGTAGAGGGGTTCGGTGGCCCAGACCCGGTCCGACATCACATCCAACTCCTGGCTTTGTACGGGCCGGCCCAATTCGTCAAAGTAACCGCGCGATTCCGTCAGGATATGGCAGATGGCTTCTCCCTCGCCGTCGTACGTCCGCGTGGTGATGTGGTTCCAGTTGGCGTCTTCATCGGCGGCGGTATAGTAATTGGAAGCGGTATTCTCGTCGACGTAACCCGGTTTGGTTCCAAAGTAATTTTGACAAACGCCGCCACCCCGATCAAAGGTCACCTTGACGTAATCGCTTTGGTTGGTCACGTGATTGATCACCAGCGGGTGCAGATCGTAGTTGGCATCCGCATTTACCCGTAGCAATTCGGTACCGTTGAAGTAGAATACAAAATTGGCTCCCTCCCGCGCCATTCGCAGCTTGGCACCGACGTAGAGTTCCTCCAGCGGAATGGTGACATCGGAGCGCTGCCAAACGCCCGTCTGGACTTTTTGATAGCCCTCCGTCGGGTCGCGGTAGTACATGCGCAGGACGCGGCTGCTGGTATTCAGAATACAACGCGCGATGCCGTAGTCCGTACTCAAATGCTTGGCCGTTTGCCAACGCAGGTGTAAGAGGGACTCGGTGCCCTGGTATTCAATTTCTACCGCTCCATCCTGACCGCGTTCCAAAACGCGATCCCCCACGCTTTGGCCATTGTCCGAAAACCAAGTCGGACTGACGTTTGCCGTCCACTCGACGTGGATACTCATCCCCGCTTCGCGACCACTGGCCGTATCGTCCATAAAAGTGGGAAACAAATCGCTGTAGCCCGTAAAGAATATTTGGTGGAGCAGCGCCCCATTGTGCCAGGTGGTAAAGTAACCATTGGCGTAGCGGACTTGGAGGACGTCGCCGGCGGTCAAACTCTGCGTAAGGGTCGCCACTACGGCGCCACTTTGGTAAACGATCAATTGTCCCGGGCTGTCCTCATAATCGAAGCCGTAGCGCAGGCCGCCGGGTCCGTTGAGGGCATTGTTCTGGGCGTGAAAGCCCATTGCAAAATCACCCCCCGGATATACGTATTCGACGTAACTGGTTTGGAAGGTATTGGTAATTTCCTGCGCAATCGCCTGGGTACCGTTGTTTAACTCCCAGGTGGGCCATATTTTATCGTACTGTGCGGAAGCCACTCCGATGCCCAGGCAAAAAAACCAAAGGGTGCACAGCATTCTAGCCATTGCTGAACTTTTCATAACTATTTTTTTAAACCCACCGCCCCCGCTCCGGAGCCTTGCTGTCCCCTACGAGGCCGGTGGATGGATGATGCAAAATGAGGAGATCAGTGGTCAGATTAGGGCAAATAATAACGCGGTTCGGACAAGCGCCCGTCCTTGCCTTCGAGGATCACCTCGACGCTTCGGGGCTGATAGCCCAGCACTTCGCCGAGCCCCAGCACGACGGTCTTCGCATCGCGGGCGTAAGTCAAGCCAGGGGCCAACCCCTCCGACTGGTCGAACACAAACCGTTGCTCCCAAGGCGCGTCGCCTTCGGTATCGTTCCGCAGTACGACCCGAATGGCCGCTACCTGCTGGGTATTGAACAGGCGCAGCAGCAATTTGAGCTGAAAGACCTCATCGGCCAAGCTCGCCTCGTCGAGCAGTTCATCGGCCTCGTCCGCGGCGGGATCAACTTGGGATTCGTGAAACAGCAGGACCTGTTTGGCCGGCAGCAAATTTTCCGTTGGGGTAGCGGAAAGTAGCGTGGCATCCTGCGCACCCAGCCCGGGCCACAGGCCCAGACCGAGTAGAAAAGCAAAAATATATTTTAGAGACATGACTTTCAATTTTAGGGTGAAGGGAAGACTTAGAAATCGCGTTGGTAGTGGTACTCACTTTCCGTTACCAGTCGGTGGCCAGTGGGGTTTTCGGTCGTCTCCCGAATCACCCGAATCAGGCGGCCCGCATCGTCGTAGACGTATTGGGTGTAGAAGTGCTCCTGGTCCAATACGTAAGTAACCTGATCGGTCACGTAATCGTAGACGTAGCTGCTGACGGCGGCCACGGCGGGCGCGAAGCGGAAATCATCCAGGTAAATGCTGGGCGAATTTTCCGGGACGTAGGTACCCACCGTGATGTTGGTACAATTTTGCAAGCTGGGATCTTCCAAGTCGATCGACAAACGCAATTGGTACCACTCCCCCGCTTTGACCGTGGTGGCGTCGGATGCCTTGCTGCCCTGGAAGAGCAGGCTAGCACCCTGGTCGTCAAAATAATTGCAGTACAGGTAGGTAAAGTCCGTATTGATTTGGCTCTCGTGGACCCAGACGCGGGCCTCGTACCGTTGCCGTTGGATTTCGTCGGCAGCGGCGGGCTGGCCAGCGGCTTGGACCTTGGCATCGTAGCCAAAGCCAAAGCGGTTGGTGGCGGAGAGCTCGATGCTGTAGTCGCCGGTGTGGACGGGGCTGGTGACCAGGGCAGCGGAGCCGGGGCCCTGGACTTCTCCCCCGAATTGGGTGGTGCCGGGGATGGGGTCTTCGGCCCCGGAGTAAGCCATTTCTACGTATTTGGCCGGGCCGGCGGTGATGAGGGGCAGGCTAAAGCCATAGCCCATCTTGGTGGCCCCAAAGTCGCCAGCGACATCACAAGCTTCTAGGGCTTTGGAGTAGTGGTCGTAACGCGTAATTTCACTGGTTTTCAACCACTTGGCATTGGCCGCACCGGGGGTCCAGTCGAAATCCTCCCAATTGGCGTAGCGTCCGGTGCTGTTGAGGGCTTCATTAAAAACGAATTGCTGGTGCTTGCGCCAGACCCCATCCGCATCGGGCGTGGAGGAGTCGAAATACTCGTCGTTGGTATCGTCGTAGTAACGGTAATACCACTCGTCATTCCAGGTCATCGCCTCCGCTTGCAGGGGGGTACCCAGCGGGTTACCACTGCCATCGGAGTAGTAGGAGTAGCTGGCGGCGGTCTGACTGAGCATGTGCTTGTTTTCCGAGGGATCCGCCGTGGGGAACACCTTCAAGCCCATGTTGTCGTATTCCGAGATCGTGTAGGCGGGGCGCGTGAGGCTGACGTAGTTGTGACGGTTGCCGTTGAGGTTTTCCACCTTACGCGGAAGCCCCGAGTAAAAATCGTATTCGCGGTAATGGGTCGTCACCACTTCCCCATCCTGATCAAAATTGGTGGCGGATTTGAGAATGCTGGGATAGTCCTTACGTACCGATACGACTCCACGCATATGAAAGGGGACCCCTCCATTGGTGGCAAAACGACGCACTTCGTTAAAGGCCTGTTCGATACGTCCCTGATCCGCGTACAGTCCGTAATCACTTTCCGTTTCGCCGGCCTCATCGTCCGTGTAGTCATTGACCACCTTACTTAGCAAATACAAACCACCCGTATGGGGGTCCTTGGCGTAGGTTTCGATCGACAGGACATTGCCAATCTGGCTGGTCTTGTCCACAATCATCATCGACCGATCGTTGGTCCCCAGACCGGTATAGCTGAAGTCCAACATGCTTTGGTCAAAGGTCTTAAAGTGGTAACGCCGTTTGCCCATCAAATCGGTGTTCCCATTGTACTCGTCCGATACTTCCACAAATTCGTACATCACCTGAGGAGCGGGAATTTCCCGAGCCGTGTTGACCACTTCGGTCAGGTCGTCGTAGTAAGCGGCCTGGAGGTCGAGATTGCTGTAGTCGACGGGTTGCAAGTTGGAGGGCACGTAGCTGAGAACACCGTTGAAGTAGTCGTACTTGGCCCTTTCCACGTTGCCATTAGCGCGGACCTCAATGGCATTGACCTGGATACCATCCCCGCAGGCTTGGCCACCGTTAAAGTCTACGAAGCCACCGGGCAAGAAGCCGTAGGCCGGATCGTTGATAAAGGAAGGTAGCGACAGGGTAATGGAGCCCTTGTTGACCGCCACGACGGTAAGGTCCTCCGAATGGACGTCTTCGAATATTTGCCCATTGCTCTCGCTGGTACGTACGTAAGTCCAGTTGATGATTTGGTTGACGTCAAAAACCTGGGTCAAATCGGCATCTTCTTTAAAGGTCATCTGCATGGTAACGTCGCTAAATAGGTCGGTATGAAAACGCGTCGTTTTCTGATACACCACTTGGTCGTATTTCCGCGGACCGTATTCCACCCCAATTTCGGCGCCAAGACTCGTCTCAATCTCGCGGAGCGACCAAACGTCGGTTTGCTCGGCCGACAGGAAGGAAGGATTGCGGGTCACCGAACTGGGGTCGGTGGTTTCGTCACCGCTGAAGTCGGATTTGTAGTACCCCCAGGTATCAAACTTGTCCTCTTTGTAGGGCGGGTTCTTGGTGATTCGTGCCCCATCATTGCTGCTTCCCGTATGTCCCACCACGGGAACGTGCCGCCCCAGGACCTGGTATTCAAAGTTTGTCCCAGTCAGGTAATCACTCAGCAGAATGTAATAGTCCAAGCCTCCATTCTGGTATTGGAAAATCGACCCTTCCAAATCCGCGGTCGCACCAGTGAGGCTAACT
>CALCCH010000031.1 GCA_937899855.1 uncultured Saprospirales bacterium
TACTCCCCCACCGTCGTCTCCGCATCCACCCGTCCGATAAAAGTACTGCCGATGATGCTTTCGTGGACAAAGCGATCCCCCACCCCCAAGCGACCCCGAGCGGCCCACTGGGCCATGCGTGCGGAAGTTCCCGTCCCACAGGGCGAACGGTCGATGGCCTTGTCGCCGTAAAAAACCGCATTGCGCGCGTCGGCCTCGGCCGAGCGAGGCTCGCCCGTCCAGAGGACGTGACTGAGTCCGGCGATGCGCGCATCAGCGGGGTGGACAAAGGTGTGGGCCGCATTCAAACGTTCGCGGATCACCGGGCTCCAACGAATCAGCTCTCCCGCCGTGTACCGGTCAATGCCTGCGAAGGAATCCTGAGGATCGACGATGGCGTAGAAGTTGCCACCGTAAGCCACGTCCACCCGCAACGCTCCCAAATCGGGGCAGGTCACAGTTAAACCTTCGGCTGCCAGGTAGGAGGCCACATTGGTCAAGCGCACCGAACGCACCCGCTGGCCCTCGCACTCGTAGCGGACTTTTACCAATCCCGCCGGCGTTTCCAAGCGCAACTGCCCCGGTACCCGCGCTTGGATGAGCCCCTGTTCGATGGCGATGGTCACCGTACCGATCGTTCCGTGTCCGCACATGGGCAGACAGCCGCTGGTTTCGATAAACAGGACCCCCGAATCGTTGGCCGGATCGCTGGGAGGGTACAGGATGCTTCCCGACATCATATCGTGGCCCCGGGGCTCAAACATCAAGCCCCGGCGGATCCAGTCGTAATGTTCGAGAAAATAGGCTCGCTTTTCGATCATGCTGTTGCCTACCAAGGGAGGGCCACCTCCGGCCACCAAGCGGACGGGATTGCCACAAGTGTGGGCATCGACGCAGAAAAATGTTTTTGCAGCCATTGTTGGTTTAATTTTTTGAAATGGCTTCCGTAGAGCCCGGTCCTAGCCCGTGGAATTTACCGTACCAGCCCGCCACCGTTCGTAGGCCAATTTTGCGGCCGCGAGGTCTTCCAGGGCGTGTCCGACCGATTTAAAAAAGGTGATGTGCTGCGCATCGCGGCGTCCCGGATGGTGGCCCCGACAAAGGTCAAACAAGTCGGCTTGGATGTCGTGGGCTTGGATCAGTTCTTGCGCCAGTGGAATGGCCAGATCACCACTTTCGGTGCTGGCCCCGGCCCGGGTATCCGCAAAGAGCTGGGCGCGGCGCACCGCCTCGTTGTCAGCCTCCCGCATATGCGGGCGGTAGGCGCCCACGAGATCGAGGTGTTGGCCCGGGCGCAAGTCCTCGCCAAAAACCAGGGGGCTGGGGCTGAGGGTGGCGCAGCTGATGAGGTCAGCCTCGGAAACGGCAGTGGGCAGATCGCGAACGGGGGTAAAGGTCTGCTGCCCATTGTCCAACGAGCGGGCCAGGCTTTCTGCCTTGGTAAAGTCGCGGCCCCAGATGGATACCGCTTCGATGGGGCGTACGGCACAGTGGGCGGCGATGAGGAAGGGGGCCAGGCTACCCGTACCCACCATCAGTAGACGACGCGCGTCCGGTCGGGCCAGGTAGGTGGCGGCCAGGGCGGAAGCCGCAGCCGTACGCAGGTTGGTGAGGCGGCGAGCATCCATCTGGGCGAGGGGCAGGCCCCGTTCGGCATCAAAAAGGGTGTAGGTACCCTGAATGGCGGGGAGTTGGTGGCGCCGATTGTTTGGGGATACGATGATGGTCTTGATACCGAGGTAGCGGCCCACTTCCCAAGCTGGCATCAAAAGCAGGGTGGAAGGTTTTCCAGCGCGGGGATTGTCAAAGTCGTGGTGGTGCCGGGCGGGGATCACCCAATCCGAGCGAAAGCCCTCGGCCAGGGCTTCGATGGTACTGGGAATATCCAGCAATTGCTCCAAACGATCCGCATCGAAGTACTGCATGGCCTAGTCTTTTCCCCATACTCCGTTGACGAGGCGCCAAATGCCCAATGGATTGCCCTCCCGTAGCGCGGGGGGTAATTGTGCCGCTGGCCAATTCTGTAAGGTCAGTGGGCGGACGAAGCGCTGAATGGCTCCCGTCCCTACGGAGGTAAACTGGGCGTTAGTAGTAGCGGGAAAGGGCCCACCGTGGTGCATGGCCGGGCTCACCTCGACGCCCGTCGGGACCCCGTTAAAAAGAATACGCCCCACCTTTTCTTGTAGACCAGCGATTAGGTCAGTGGCGGCTTCCAGTTCTGCCTCCTCCGCGATCAGCGTGGCCGTCAGTTGTCCACCCAGGGCTTCGATGACGGCGTTCCTCTCGGTGGCATCGCCACATTTGACGAGTAGGGTGAAGGGACCAAATACTTCCTCCTGAAGGTCGGGCTGCTGTAGAAAAGCACGGGCGGTGACCGAAGCGAGGGCAGCTCCTCCCTCCCCGGCCTGGGCCGGAACCTGGGCTTCCAATTGGACGCCTTCCCGGTCGAGCACGGCCCGGCGCGCGCCTTCGTAGTGTTCACAAATTCCCGGATTGAGCATCAGCGCCGGGGGAATCTGAGCCAACGCTTGTCCCAGTGCGGTGAGGAATAGCGTCAGCTCGGGTCCCTCCTGGGCAATCAACAGCCCCGGATTGGTACAAAACTGCCCCACGCCGAGGGTGACCGACTGGGCGTATTGTTGGGCGATGGCCTCGCCACGAGCCTGAAGGGCTTGGGGGAGCAGTACTACGGGGTTGATGCTTCCCATCTCCGCAAATACGGGAATGGGTTCGGGGCGTTGGTTGGCGGCGTCAAAAATGGCCTTGCCCGCTCGAAGCGATCCGGTAAAGGCGATGGCCTTGGCCTGAGGATGGCGGACGAGTCGCTGCCCCAGGTCGGGTCCTGTGCCGTTGAGGGAGGAAAAGACCCCTTCGGGCATGCCCGTTTCCCGCGCGGCTTTTTGGATGGCGGCCGCGACGAGGGCATTGGTGCCCAGGTGCGATTCGTGGGCCTTGACGATGACGGGATTGCCCGCCGCCAGGGCCGAGGCCGTATCCCCGCCGGCC
The DNA here is from genome assembly GCA_937899855.1 of uncultured Saprospirales bacterium. GTDB lineage: Bacteria > Bacteroidota > Bacteroidia > Chitinophagales > Saprospiraceae > CALLVY01. Next base: position 2,986 of record CALCCH010000031.1, read on the forward strand.
GTCGAAAAGGCCAGGGGAAAGTTGCTGGCGGTAAACACCACGACCGGGCCGATGGGAACGGACAGGCGTCGAATGTCGGCGCGGGGCAAGGGCTGGCGATCGGGGATAGCAGTATCAATGACGGCGTTGACCCAGGAGCCTTCTTCTACCAAATCCGCAAACAAACGGAGCTGGTTGACCGTTCGTCCGCGTTCGCCCCGCAGCCTTCCGAGGGGTAGGGCGGATTCTCCCTGCGCCCTGGTGAGGAGGAGGTCGTCCAGGGCGAGGATTTCGTCGGCGATTCGACGGAGAAAGCGCGCCCTTTCCGCTCCACTGGTTTGACCGTAAGTGCGGGCGGCTTGGGTAGCCAGGGCAAAGGCCGCGTCGACTTCTTCCGGGCTGGCGATGGGAAAATGGCCTTCGAGTACGTCCTGCAGGGCGGGACTAAAAGAGCGTAAAATATCATCGGCGAGTGCCGAATAACGTTGGCCGATAAGGTTTCTTCCGTCCATTTGGATTGCGCTTGGTGATGAGATTGACTGGGGTGATAAATTTACAAATTTTCGTAAGCTTTGAGGTCGGGGCGTTGGGCCAGGGCCCGATCAATGATGCCCTGGATGCCTTGGCGTTCGGCTCCGCTCAGGGCCAGACGGGGGGCACGGGTGTGTTCCGTACCCAGACCCGTGGCGACGGCGGCCAGTTTGATGTACTGCACCAGCTTGGGGTGGATGTCGAGTTCGAGGAGGGGCATAAACCAGCGGTAGAGCTGGAGCGCTTCGTCGAGACGTCCGGCTTTGACCAAGCGGTAGAGGACTACGGTTTCGCGCGGGAAGGCATTGACCAATCCGGCGATCCAACCGTCTCCGCCGGCTACCAGGCATTCCAGCGCCAGGGTATCCACTCCCCCCAGAATTTTGATCCGCTCGCCGAAGGCATTGCGCAGGCGGGTGACGTTGGTCAGGTCGCGGGTCGATTCCTTGACGGCCTGGATGTTGGACAGGTCGATCAGTTGGGCAAACATGTCCGTGCTGACGCCGATTTTGTAGTCTACCGGGTTGTTGTAGATCACGATGGGGAGGTGGGTGGCCTGGGCCACGGCCCGGAAGTAAGCGACGGTTTCGTCGGGGCTGGCGCCGTAGTTGAGTGGTGGCAAGAGCATAAAACCATCCGCCCCGTCTTGCTCCAGGGTTTGGGCTTGCCGGATGGCTTCCGTCGTTCGGCGTTCGGCGATGTTCATCAGCACCGGTACGCGTCCCGCACTGGTGGCTAGGCCCGTTTGCAGCAGTTCCCGGCGTTCGGAAAAGCTCAGGGTACTGGCCTCTCCCAGGCTGCCCCCGATGATGATGCCATCAACTCCGGCCAAAATCTGTTGGTCGAGCTGTCGGCTAAAGGTGTCCAAATCCAGACTTTCGTCGGGGTGAAAGGGGGTGGTGACGGCGGGGTAGATCCCCTTCCAGGCAATGGTCATTTTTTTTATTTCAAATGTAGGCCCTGCTTTTGGCTCGGGCTGCCCCAATTTTTGCAATTACTGGTACTATTTTACTCATTGGTGCCCCAAGTCCTTATTTTTAAGGTAAAAAAATACCGAATGAAGGCCCTGCCCTTTAAAATTCCCATGCCGGAGGAAGCCTCGGTCCGCGTACAAGAAGATCGGTCTTCTCATTTCTACGATCGCTTACACTTCCACCCCGAGTTGCAATTGACCTTGATTGCCAAGGGCTACGGGAGTGGTTTGGTGGGCAATCAGATGGTGGACTTTGGGGAGGGGGACCTTTTTTTGCTCGGCTCCAATTTGCCCCACCTGTTCAAATGTGACGAGTCCTTTTATGCCCATCCCGAGCGGGGGGTCTACGCCATTTCCCTTTTCTTCCGGGAGGAAAGCTTTGGGGAACGCTTTTGGAGGCTCCCCGAACTGTACGCCATTCGGGACTTGCTTCGACAGTCGACCAACGGATTGTCCTTGCGGGGTGCGGCGCAGTCCCGTCTGCGGCAAGGCCTACTGGCCATGCCCCGGGCGAATGCCTTTGAGCGCTTGTGGGGCTTGTTGGACTTGTTGCGGATGGCCAGTGAACTGGAGCGAATTCCCTTGTCCAACTGGGAGTCGACCCATTGGGAAGGCGAGGGAGACGAGCGTTTGCGGCGGGTCTTGCAGTACCTCATGGACCATTTGGGGGAAAACATTCGCCTGGAAACGGTCGCCTCGATTGCCAACCTCAGCCCGTCGGCCTTTTGCCGCTTTTTCAAGCTGCGGACCCGTAAGACCCTCGTTCAGTTTTTAAACGAAGTACGTATCGGTTTGGCCTGTCGGCTATTGCGGGAGGAAGAACAGTCGATCGCGAGCGTCGCTTACCAGGTGGGTTTTCAGAACCTATCCAATTTTAACCGGCAGTTTCGGCGGATTCGGGGCACCTGCCCCACGGCTTGGCGCCGCGGCGCCTAGTCCTCCCGTGGGCCTCCGTAAAAATTCCGCTGGCAATTTCGCAAAGCACTGTATCTTTGGTTTTCTTTGCAGCAAAACACCAATCATCCATGCGTTATACCCACCAGTGCCCCAAGTGTCATTCTTACAACGTCGTGGAAGTAAAGGGCAGCAGCATCAACCAGTACCAGAAGATTCCGCTCAACAAATGGAACCTGAAAAATGCCATTCTGGATCGTTACATTTGCGTTGACTGTGGGTACACCGAAGAGTTTGTTCAGCTCAGCGATAGTTTCAGAAAATGGGCCCGCAAGGCCCTCCGCGATCGCAACTTTCGCCACGACGACTACGTGTAAACGCCATTTTTTCCCAAGCGACAAATATCTGACCGGCTGACGCGTTAGAGACTTGGGCAAGAATATTGTACCGACCAGGGAAAAAGATCCCATTTCGACCGTCCAACGGTTGGGGCAAGCTCCCAGCCGCAGCTTAATCACCACATTCTAATCATTCACAGATCGCCTTACTTTGGGCCAAAAATTATGAAAAGACGCTTCTACTTCGGCATCAGCACCTTACTGCTCAGTATTTTCTCCTGCACCACCGCTCAGCTCGACCCCGCCAGCTTTGAATCGGTCCCGGCTTCTGCCGCTACTTCCGCTACTTCCGCTGCTGCTCCCGTGGTCAACATCACGGCCATCATCTCTGGTACGGGGGGACAATTGGGCGTCTACCGCTTTGATGGGATTGGGTTCAAAAACGTTCAGCAAATTCCCGCTACCCAAGGCGATACCTTCCTCGTCCAACTGCCCCAGGGGGAGGCGGACGTCTACTACCTGGGTCTGGAGAAAAAGCAAAAACTGCCGGTCGTGGTGGGCCCCGAAGACCAATTCGAAATCACCGCCGATGCGCGGACCAACCGCAAGGCCATTTTCATCAACTCGGAGTGGAATCGCCAGTACGATGCCCTCATCAAGCGGATTATGGCCAACAAACGCGAGATGCAGTCCATCGGTCAGCAGATACAACGATCGGCCAACAACGATGATGCCCTGGAGCAATTGCGGCTCAAGATCAAAAAAGTGGACCAGCGGCGGGCCCAACAGGTCACTGACTTGGAAAAGGAGTATCCCCTGCTGGCCAAATTGGCGGCCATCGACAACTACCAGAGCTTTACCTCGGCACCCAAGGGCCACGCCAACGAATTGGAACACTACGTCAATGAATTTTTCTCGGGGGCTGATCTCAGCGATCCCATTTACAACAAAATTACCTACGTCTTCGAAGCCTTCCGCGACTTTGGCAACACCTTGGCTCTGATCAATATGCCCCAGGAAAAGGTCAACGCGGCGCTCGACCTGCAGCTCCAGCAAATTCCAGATAATTCGCTGACCTATAAATACGCCTTGGGGGGCATCACGCTGGCCTTACAGGGCCGCAACCATCCCTCGTTTATCGATTACGGCAAACGCTTTTACCAAAAGTATCAGGACGAATCCGCACCCTACATTCAGCAACTGGGTCGACAAGTGAACTCGGCGCAAAGCTTGATGATCGGGGCCGTGGCTCCCGATTTTACCCAACGTACGCCCGAGGGCGAGGAGTTCAGCTTGAGCGATTTGCGGGGCAAGGTCGTTTTGCTCGATTTCTGGGCGAGCTGGTGTGGTCCCTGTCGCCGGGAAAATCCCCACGTCGTAAAGCTGTACAAAAAGTATCAGGAAAAAGGCTTCGATATTCTCGGCGTCAGCCTGGATCGGCAAAAGGACCGTTGGTTGGCGGCCATCGATAAAGACAAACTGACCTGGCACCACGTCAGCGATCTCAAGGGTTGGCAAAACGAAGTAGCCGGCTCCTACTCGGTGCGTTCCATTCCCCATACTTTGCTTCTGGACCAGGATGGAAAAATCATCGCCCGCAACTTGCGGGGTGGGCAGTTGGATGCCAAGTTAAAAGAAATCTTCGGCTTCTAAATTGATGGAGCGCCCCCTTCAGCTCCTGTTCCTCCTATTGCTCTGTGGAGCTTGTGGATCGAACTCGACGACCAGTGATGGACCCGCTGCTCCACCGGTGCTGCCTCCCGTAATCGATGCGGAGGATCACAGCCAAGCGCTTCCCACGCCGCCACCGATCGACTACGATACCAGCCAGTGGGCTGAGCTGAGTCGACTGGATTCCAGTTTGGTCTTGGACCTCAAATACGCTACGGACGACAATTTTGTGGAGGAGCAGTTGTACGATTGCCCCCGCTGTTTTTTGCGGCCCGCGGTGGCTCGGGCCTTGATTCGTGCCCAGCGGCAATTGCGGCGGCGGGGCTTGGGCTTCAAATTATTGGATTGTTACCGTCCGCGCCCCATCCAGCAAAAGCTGTGGGACAAGGTGCCCAACGCCAGCTACGTAACGCCCCCCGCCAAAGGCTCGATGCACAATCGCGGACGGGCCGTAGACCTCACCCTGGTTACGTTGGCGGGGCGCGAATTGGACATGGGAACGCCCTTCGACTTTTTCGGCCCGCGCGCGCATCACACTTACACCGCTTTACCCGACAGTATTTTGGAGCGCCGACGCCTGCTCAGAACGACGATGGAGGCCGAGGGATTTCGCTCCATTCGCACCGAGTGGTGGCACTATTCCTATCCCCAGGGAGGGGCGCCCCTCGACGACTGGTTGTGGACTTGTGACGGAAATGATTCAGAAATGTCAATTTCAAAGTAGGGCGAAACAAAGGTCTTGGTGAGCACGTTAGTAAGTGGCGAGTGAGCACCGAAAACCATCAACTGCTCGGGGCCAGCAAAAAATGGAAGCTGATTAATCGAATATCTGCTTACCTTTAAGATCAAAATACACACAACCAAAAACGAATGCAGCAAACAGCATACAAAACCGATGTAGAAGCCGTAGATGGATTGGCGCAAGCTTACCGCGACCTTTCGCAGGAAATTGGAAAGGTGATCGTGGGTCAGGAAGAAGTTGTACGCGCCGTGATCATTTCCCTGTTTAGCAATGGACACAGCCTCCTCGTGGGGGTACCCGGCCTGGCCAAGACCCTACTGGTAAGCACCATCTCCCAAGTATTGGACCTCAACTTCAAACGCATACAATTTACGCCCGACCTGATGCCCTCGGACATCACGGGTTCGGAAATCCTCGATGAGGACCGCCACTTCAAATTCAATAAAGGGCCCCTTTTCGCCAATATCGTACTGGCCGATGAGATCAACCGGACGCCGCCCAAAACGCAGGCGGCCCTACTCGAGGCCATGCAAGAACGCTCGGTGACCGTGAGTGGAACGGTACACCAATTGCCCGCCCCCTTCTTCGTACTCGCCACGCAAAACCCCATCGAGCAGGAGGGAACCTATCCCCTGCCCGAAGCCCAACTCGACCGCTTTATGTTCAACATCCCCCTCGATTACCCTTCCTACCAGGAGGAAATTCAGGTGGTCAAGGCGACGACGGGCAAAAAAGACTATACCCTCGAACACATCGTGACCTCGGAGCAAATCCTCTTCTTCCAGCAGTTGATCCGCAAGATTCCGATTGCCGACAACGTACTGGAGTACGCCGTTGGATTGGCTACCAAGACGCGCCCCAATACCCAAATGGCCACCGACAAGGTCAACAACTACATCTCCTGGGGAGCGGGTCCGCGGGCTTCGCAGTACCTCGTACTGGGGGCCAAATGCCACGCAGCGGTACACGGAAAATATTCGCCCGATATCGAAGATGTGCAGGCCATCGCCAAATACGTGCTTCGCCACCGCATCGTCCGCAACTACAAAGCGGAAGCGGAGGGCATCAACGAAGAGATGGTTATCGAAAGCCTGTTCTAAACCGCAGCTACGGCATGATGAAAAACCATTTTCTACCCCTGGCCCTGGCTGGCCTATTCTTGATGGCTAGTGCCTGTCAGGAAAACTCATCCCAAACTACTCCCCCGTCAACACCGACCGAGCAAGCCGCGTCGGCGCCGAGCCCAGCCCCGAGCTCCACGCCGTCGTCCAATGCCACGCCGGGGCCAAAGTCCGCCGTCTTTCGCGGGCTAACCGTCCAGCCTTTCAACTACGGTGGGCACATTTACATGGGCATTCGCCAGCGCGTTCCCTTTGCGGATATCCAACCGGTTTACGGCACCAATATGAATGTGGTTTTCAACGTTTGTTACGCCAACGAACTGCAAATGGACGACATTCCCACCGCCTTGTTTTACGAATACGATGAGGTCGCGGGAGAGGCGGATATGGCCGCAGTGATTGGGGTGAAGGCGGGCAAGGAAGTGGGGCAGGGCGTCAAGATGATCAGCCTGCCCGCGGGGGTGCCCGCCCTCAAGATCGACTACTACGGAAATTACCGGGGGATTGCCGATGCCCACTACGCGATGAACGATTACCTCAAAGCCAATGGTTTGGTTCAGAATCGTGAACTGCCCGCCATCGAAGAATACGTCACCTCGCCCGCGCAGGAACCCGATCCCGAAAAAAGATTGACCCGCCTCATTTACTTCCACCACTGAGCCGGGGACAATATTCCCGCGGGATACCCACCAAAAAAGACCGATTTAGCATCTTTTCCACAACACTCTGGACCATGGTAAGTCACATCTGGACCGGAGATTTATTATTTTTACCGGACCGGCGGTGTGCTACTGCCGGACTACACCATTTTTACAAACGTCGTCGAAATGAATCCGAATCAAAGTAAAAAAATGTTGCCTGCTTTTTTGCGCTTTTCCTCCTGGCTTTATCTGAGCTTGTTGTTTTTCGCCAGTTGCTCGAGCGATTTCACCAAAAACTTGGAGGCCGTACCCACGGCCATCGCTATCCCCAATCAAATCAACGTAGTTGCGGACGATGCGATCTGGAATGGGCCGCTGGGAGATAGCTTGCGGTATTATTTTTCCTCTGCCTACCCCATCCTGCCCCAACCCGAACCCATCTTTGACCTCAAGCACTACACCGCTGAGGAAATTTACGCCGAATCCGTGCGCCGCAGTCGCCGCTCCTACCTCATCTTTGGCAATATCCAGGATACCAATTCTACCACCGGAGAAATGATCCGCCGGGACTTGGGAACCGCCAATGTGGATCGGGCCCGCCGCGATTCCTCCTTCAATACCACGCTGGCTCGCGATAAGTGGGCCAAGGGACAATACGTTTTTTATCTTTTCGGCAACGATGACGAGCAAATCGTCCAGAACATTCGCGACAATTTTTCGGCCATCGCCCGCCGCGTCAACGATGCCGATCGTGGTAGCCTGGAGGCGACCGTATACATGGAGGGGGAAAACCGGAAACTCATCGATGAGGTCCGCAATACCTTCGGCATCAGCCTGCGCATCCCCGGTGATTATTTCCTGGCCATCAACGAAAACAATACGATGTGGCTGCGGCAGGAGACCGAGTTCCTGAGTAGCAACCTCTTTATCTACCGTCTCCCCTACCGCGACAAGAGTCAGTTTAGTAAGGAGGGCATCAAGGCCATTCGCGATTCGCTGGGCCTGCGTTACGTCAGCAGCGAGGTGGAGGCCACCTATATGCGGACCAACGACGTCGACCTGCCTATGCTTACCGAAACCATCGACCTGAACGGCAACTACGCCATGGAGGCCCGGGGCATTTGGGACATCGTCAACGATTACATGGGCGGGCCTTTTCTCACCTACCTCATCCTCAGCCCCGACAACAAGGAGTTGATCTTTATCGACGGCTTCGTCTACGCTCCGGGCAAGAAAAAACGCAAATACATGCAACGGCTGGAACACGTGCTGTCTTCCTTCCGCTTTGAAAACACGAAGTAGCGGCGCCTCAAAAATTGCTGATGTCCCTTCTAAAACACCGCTAATTGAAATGTGGTGTTAATTGTTCGACATTATCCAACACTTTTGTTACATTGGAGGAAGATACCCGGCCAAACAGCTATGTCTTCTACTCCAAAAGAATTGACCGAACGCAGTGACGAAAGCCTGATTGACGCTTACCGCAGTAGCGGTGATCGGGAATTGGTGGCAGAATTGTACCGTCGCTACCACCACCTGGTGTACGGCACCTGTCTAAAAGCACTCCAGGATCCCACCGACAGTGCTGACCTCGTCGTGATTATTTTTGAAAAACTACTGACCAAGCTGGCCGAGCTAGAAATCCGTAACTTTAACAGTTGGTTGTATTCCCTCAGCCAAAACGAATGCGTCAATTTCCTGCGCCAAAAACAACGCCGTCGGCAGCGGGTTTCGGCGGAGGAAGCAGCGGGTTCCCCCCAAGGGGAGGTGTACCTTAGTGAAGCGGCGCTTCTCGAATTGGAAAATGAGGTGACTGTGGCCGAAGAACCCAATACGGAGGCGGACGAAGCGCAGATAGCGGCGGTCCGACGGGCACTTCGACAACTGCCGCCGGAGCAACGGATTTGCGTCAAGTTGTTTTTCTACCGCAATAAGAGTTATGATCAGATCGCTCAAAAAACGGGATTCAGCCTGACGCAGGTCAAGAGTTACTTGCAAAATGGCAAACGCAATTTGAAAAAACTATTGGCGGCGGAGGAAGAAGTGTAGGCTTCCCTCCCACGCGATAAAACTGGGATATGAAAGATTTATTTACCACCAGTACGCCCCATCTGAGCCCCGAAACGATTCGGGATTACCTCGGCGGAAAACTTTCGCTGGAGGAGCGCTTTGCGGTAGAGAATCACCTGCTCGACTGCGAGATTTGTGCGGCGGCCGTGGAGGGCTTTCGTGCCTTTCCCCAGGAAATTGAGCCCGCCCCCATCGAAGCCCTGGCGAAGCGCTTTCCCCCGGCCCCGGTGGCTACCCCCGTCCGCTCTCTGCATCCCACTCCTTCGCGGCGCAACTGGTTGGCCGTGGCCGCCGCGGTGCTACTCCTGCCCCTGGCCGCCTGGTGGTACTGGCAGGCCCAAGCACCGGAGCGCTTGTTTCGCCAGTTTTACCAAAGTTACCAGAGTGATTACCTCGCCCTGCGCGGGGGCGACGAGGCCATCGATCCGCTCCTCAAAGCGGGCATCGAACAATACCAGCGGGGACAGTACGCCGAAAGTTTGACCCTCTTGGAAAGCTACCTCAATGAGTTTCCCGAGCGGGGCAGTGCCGCCTTCCACGCCGGGCTGGCCAGCCTCGAAATGGGCGCGCCGCGCCGCGCCATTGGCCACCTCGAACGCGTACGCCTCAACGAGCCACAGTATTACGAAGATGCCACCTGGTACCTCATCCTGGCCCACCTCCGGCTTGAGGAGGAGGACGAAGCCCGCGCCCTGCTCCGTGACCTGCTCCGCTTGGAGGCGGGCTATTACGAAACGCCGGCGCGCGAGCTGCTGGAAGCGCTTAGGTAAGGTAGAGGACGGCCAAGGCGAGCAGGGCCGGTGCGCCCTGAACGTAGAGGATGCGTCGGCTGACGGTGAGGCCCCCGTAGCTGCCCGCTACCGCAATGCAGGCGAGAAAAAAAGTAGCCACCCGCTCGGCCCAGAGGGGATCGCCAATGAAGAGCGACCAGGCCAGACCCGCCACCAAAAAACCATTGTACAGGCCTTGGTTCGCCGCCAGGGTCTTGGTGGGTTCAAACAATTCCTTGGCCATGGCCCCTTTAAAGATTTTGCGCCCCAGGGTGGTCCAGGCAAACATTTCGAAGTACAGGATGTAAAGGTGCTCCAGGGCCACCACGGCGATTAGGATTTTAGCGAGTAAACTCATAGGCAGATGGTTTGGAAAAAAGTAATCCAGATTTACCCAAAGGTATTTTTTTGATGCCTTTTAAAGGTAAGTAGAAATCTGCGGGGATTCCGGCTAGCGAGGGGTCGATATTCAAAAGTTTGGAGTATTTTCGTGGCGCGGGAAATCATGTACCAACAAACGATGAAAACAACATTGCGCTACGCTTGGTCCGTCATGGGGCTCCTCTGCTTACTGTTGGGAATCGACGCTCGGGCCCAGTCGGATAGTTTGGTGTTGGTAGAGGAAAAATTCCGGGGGGAGTTGGCCATTGGTTTGCGGGGCGGTTACCAGTTTTCCCGGGTCAATTACAACGTCGCGATTGTGCAGGGCATTCAGGAAGGTTTTAGCGGGGGGCTGATCCTGCAGTACCTCTCCCAACGCCAACTGGGCATCCAACTCGAAGTCAATTACAGCCAGCGGGGCCTCCTGGCCTCCACCAGCGCTTACCGCGTATCCCGCCAACAAGATTACCTCGAAATTCCCTTTATGACCCACTTTGCACTGGGTAAAAAAAGCTTCCGCGTGGTCCTCAATCTTGGGTCCTACCTCTCCTTCCTACTCCGGGAGACGACGGAGAGCTTGGGCAGTACGCCCAGCTACTACCTCCTCGATCTCGGCCAACGTTGGACCTTCGGACTGACGGGTGGACTGGGGCTGGCCCTGCGCAGTTCCATCGGTGTATTCCAAGTGGAAGGCAAGGGCGCCGTCGGCCTCACCGACCTTTTCAACCCGGCTGCCGACGAGGTGTTCTCCCGCTCTCCCGAACAGTTTTTTGGCTGGCAGGTCGCTTACCTCTACCGCTTTGGCCCCCGGCGGCCAGGGCTCAAAAAATTGCGCCAATGAAACCCGCTCTCCTCATTTTCGATTGCGATGGCGTGCTCGTCGACAGCGAGCCGATTTCGACCCGGATCATTGCTCAGCTACTCAGCGAATACGGGCTGGCCACCACGCCCCGGGAGGCGCTCCACCGCTTTGCGGGCGGGTCGCTGCAGCGGGTGGGGGATTACTATCGGGAGCAAATGGGAAAACCCCTGGCCGCCGTCTTCGAGGAGCGTTACCGGGCGGAATGCCAGCGGGCTTTTGCCCAGGAACTGGAGGCGGTGGAGGGGGTAGAAGCCGTCCTGCGGGCCTGGACGGGCCCCAAGTCTGTGGGTTCCTATGGCCCCCGGGCGAAGATCGAGGACCACCTGCAAAAAACGGGGCTGATCGACTACTTCGAAGGACGCCTGTACAGCGCTTATGACTTGGGTCACTGGAAGCCGGAGCCCCAGCTTTATCTACACGCTGCTCAGGCTTACGGGGTCGATCCGACGGCTTGTGCGGTGGTGGAGGACAGTGTTCACGGCGTGCTGGCGGGCGTGGCGGCGGGGATGCGGGTGTACGGCTACACGGCCACAGTGGGCCAAGCGGCCCTCAGCGCAGCGGGCGCCATTCCCTTTTCCCACATGTCGGAATTGATCGACTTACTCACGGCCGAAACGACTTAAATTGATGAGACAGATTTTCCGTTTTTGGTGGCTACCCCTACTGCTGACGAACTGGGCCTGTGCGCCCAAACTCCAGGTCAAGCCACTGCCCCGGGCCGAGCGGTTTAGCCCCCTCGCCGATTACGAAGCTTTTGCCCTCCTCAAAAAGGATACGATTGCCTTTCCCACCGACCAACTGCTCGGTACCATCGCCGTCAAGGATCAAGGGCTGTCCATCAACTGTGATTTTGAAAGCGTGGTGGCACTGGCCGAAGCGCAAGCCCGCCAACTGGGCGGCAATTGCCTGGTGATTACGGAACACAAGCTCCCCAACGCCACGACGAGTTCTTGTCACCGCATCCGGGCGGAGGTGTACCACATCGAAAACCCGGAGCGCTACGAAGAACGCATCAAGTGGCACCGTCGCCGTCGGCTACGGATTGGCGACTTCAAGGGAAGTACCGAGAAACGACCCTTTTTGGCCGTTACCAGCAGTGGTTTTTATTACAGCGTTCAGCAGACGCCCCTGCGTAACGAAGCCGAGATCGAGGTGCACGCTTACTTCGATTGCCTGGGCTCTTATTTCAAACGCTCCTCCGAAGACACTGCGGTCCTGGCGCACGAGCAGCTCCATTTCGACATCAGCGAAATCTACGCCCGTCAATTGGTCGAACGTTTCGCCAAGCAATGCCCCAATTTTAAAATCCTGATCGCCGAGCACGAGCGTATCTACACGGAGTTGTTCCGGGAGTTTCAAGTCAAGCAGGACGAGTACGATTCGGAGGTGTACGCCGATCCGGGGCTACAGGATAAATGGCGGGATTGGGTCCAAGCGGGCTTGCGAGCAACGGAAGCCTACGCGGACAAAACCTTGGTCTTACCGCTTCGTTGAGCTGTGTTGTGTGGAGTCTCGCTCGCAGTGGAAGTACCCGGGCGGAGCCTTACTGCCGCCGGAATTCTTGCCTTACCTCGAAGATAGCTGTGGATCTACTAAATCTATAAGTCACTTCGAAATTGTCTTCATCCGTAATGGTTCCGTTAACGGTAGTGTTGGGTCTAGTGAATACTTTATTGGCCCAATCAACGATGAGCGGGTTGGTATTCAGGAAATACTCCGGTACGGGAGTAGTGGGATAAGTAGAAGTGATTAAAATGTTGGTATTATCTTCCTTGGTGATCACGGAGGTATGCATCACGGTATCAACGGCTGCACCCCCAACGAACATGGTCACCACCCAGTCACCTACGAACACGTCACCCGGGTAGCGGCAGCTGCCATCGTCTTCCATCGCATTCATATCGTAATTCACCGCCAGCTCATCCGTACAGCCCGTCGTGGTTTCGCAATTCGTACCGGTAAAACCAGTGGGGCAACTGCAAGTTCCGTCCGTACAGGTACCCCCATTGAGGCATTCGACACTTTCGCAAGGGTCCATCTCTTCCATCATCTCCTCTTCTTCGCAGGCGTTGAACAGGAGCAGGGTAGCGCTCAAGCACAGGAACAACAATAGGAAATTGGTGTTTTTCATTTTTCAAGTTTTTGCGTTTTCGCCTACTCTGTTTGGGATTTTCAGCTTCCTCCTTTTGCCTTCAAATATAGAATTTTCGTCCCAACTCCCCGGACTTTTTGCTTGATGTAATGATCAACCCTAGGGGCGAAGCGGATTTTTTGTCCCAAGGATATTGTTGGATCGCGCTGGTAAATTGAGCGCCCCGAGCGGGTACCTATGTCCAGGATTTGTATCTTGTCGATTATTTTTTCACGGCAGCCCAGTGGGCGCTATCCCAGCGCTGCGAATGGGAAGCTACGGTAGCACTGGCCCTACTTCGCTGCTGCCCAAAAACGGATACCTTGCACACCAATCCCATTTACGACCAAGTCCAAGAAAGCCTGGCCTACCTGCGCCAAAGGGTAGCGCTAAAACCCCGTTACGGGATCATCCTCGGCACGGGACTCGGTAACCTGACCGATGAGATCGACATTGAAGCCGAAATCCCCTACGGCGAGATTCCCCACTTTCCCGTATCCACGGTACAGAGCCACCGGGGGAAGCTCCTCTTCGGGACCCTCGCCGGGCAAGCCATCGTCGCCATGGCCGGCCGCTTTCACTATTACGAAGGCTATTCGATGCAGCAGGTGACCTTTCCCGTCCGCGTACTCCACGGCCTGGGAATCGAACGCCTCCTGATCTCCAACGTCTCCGGCAGCACCAATGCCGGCATCGAAGCCGGTGACATCGTCTTCATCCGGGACCACATCAACCTCCAACCGGAAAATCCCCTCCGCGGCCCCAATGACGAAAGACTCGGTCCCCGTTTTCCCGACCTGCTCCACACCTACGACCGCGCGCTCAACGCCCGCGCTCTGACCATTGCGGCGGCCCACGACATCCGCGCCCACGAAGGCGTCTACGTCGCCCTCCAGGGCCCCAACCTGGAAACGCCCGCCGAATACCAATTCCTACACCGCATTGGGGGCGATGTGGTCGGCATGTCGACCGTCCCCGAAGTATTGGTAGCGCGCCACATGGCACTACCCATTTTCGTCCTATCCGTGGTGTCGAATAAATGCTATCCGCCGGAGGAAATCCGAGTGACGACCGTCGAGAGCGTCATCGCCCTGGCCAAGGAGGTGGAGCCCAAGATGCGAAAAATTGTAGTCGAGTTGCTGCTGGCGATGAGTGCGGAGCAGTAAAGGAAATGCCTAGGCTCCTCCCCCAAAATGCCGCCAGCCCTGGGCCTTGATGGGGTGAATGTTGCCGCCCTTGGTGTGTAGCTTGATGCCATCTTCGGGTCGGGTCATTTCGCCCATGATGTAGATGTCGGGGAGGTATTTGACCTTGTCGACGTCGGCGGGGTCGATGGTAAAGAGGAGTTCGTAATCTTCGCCACCGCTCAGGGCACAGGTGATGGGATCGAGTTGGAACTTGAGCGCCATCAGCTCGGCGTCCGGGTGAATGGGGACGCCACTTTCCTCTACAAAAGCTCCGGTACCGGACTGTTGGCAAAGGTGAAAAATTTCCGAGGCCAGGCCATCCGAGATGTCGATCATGGCGGTGGGAACGAGCTGGTTTTTGGCAAACAGCTCGATCATATCGCGGCGGGCTTCGGGCTTGAGTTGGCGACCCACGAGGAAGTCCTGATCTTCCAGGTCGGGTTGGATGCCGGGGTTGGAGAGGTACAATTGTTTTTCCCGTTCCAAAATTTGCAGCCCCAGGTAGGCGGCGCCCAAGTTGCCGGTGACGCAGAGCAGGTCACCGACCTTGGCGGTATTGCGGTAAGTGAGTTTTTCCCGCGTACCCTTGCCGATGGCCGTTACGCTGATGACCATCCCCCGGGGGGAGCTGGTCATGTCGCCGCCCACGAGGTCGACGCCGTAGTAGCGGCAGGCCGTGTAGATGCCATCGTAGAGTTCTTCCAGCGCCTCGACCGAGAAGCGGTTGGAGATGGCGATGGACACCGTGATTTGCTCGGGCTGGGCGTTCATGGCGTAGATGTCGGAGAGATTGACCACGACCGACTTGTAGCCCAGGTGCTTGAGCGGGGTGTACATGAGGTCAAAATGGATACCCTCCACCAGCATGTCGGTCGATACGACCGTCAGGGCATCGCCCTGATCGATGACGGCGGCGTCGTCGCCGATGCTCTTGATCGTCGAGGCGTGTTGGGTGGTTTCGGGGCGCTGTTTGGTCAGGTGTTCGATTAAGCCAAATTCACCGAGCTCGTTGACGTCGGTCCGTTGGGGAGATGCTTCCGCCATGGTTTCGTGTATTTTTTAAAGATTAAAGGCCCGCCAAATCGGTTCGTCCGGCGGGGGCGCTACCAGCTCGACCCACTCCATTGAGACGGGATGTTGAAAACGCAATTTCCAAGCGTGTAGTTGAATCGACCGATCGCGGTTGCCCCGGCGAAAACCGTATTTGTCATCCCCCCGAACCGGTGAGCCAATCGCTCCCAGCTGGGCCCGGATTTGGTGGTGCCGGCCCGTGAGCAGGTCGACTTCCAGCAGGTGGTAGCGTTCGCTGCTGGCCAGGGTGCGGTACTCCATTACCGCTTCTTTGCTACGGGGCTGCGGCTCCGCAAAGGCCCGGCTGTGGTTGGTACGGCCATTTTTTACCAAGTGGTGGACCAGCTTTCCCGCCGCCGGCTCCGGCTCCTGGGCCACGATGGCCAGGTAGGTCTTTTGAATTTTCCGCTGCCGCACCTGCTCGTTGATCGCCGCCACCGCCTTTTTATTTTTGGCAAACAATACGACTCCGCTGACCGGTCGATCCACCCGGTGGATGAGGTGCAACTTGGAGCTGGTGTAAATCTCGGCCAGGTCGAAGAGCGATTTGTCTGTCGAGCGATCGGGCTGGACAGCTACTCCACAGGGCTTGTTGAGTGCGATGAGTTGGTTGTTCTTGTACAGTACTAGTTCGCCGATGGAGTTCATCCGCTAGTTTTTCCATTTGATGTTACAACCCAAACTTGGCTGCTGTACGGGATCGATTTCCCGTCCCGCCAGCAAGGCATCCAGTGCTGCCCGCAGGTCCCGCCCGTCGGCGGGAACTGCGCTGCCCGGGCGCGCGCCATCCATTTGGCCGCGGTAAACGAGCTTTTGCTCGCCGTCGAAGAGGTAAAAATCGGGGGTACAAGCGGCGTCGTAAGCCTTGGCAACGGCCTGGCTTTCGTCGTACAGGTAGGGAAAAGGATAGCCCACCTTGGCGGCGTGTTCGGTCATCCGTTCGGGGCCGTCCTGGGGGTAGTTGACCACATCGTTGGAACTGATGGCGACAAAGGCGATGCCTCGCGTGCGATAGTCATTGGCCAGGCGCACCAATTCCTCGTTGACGTGCAGTACGTAGGGGCAGTGGTTGCAGATAAACATCACCACCGTTCCACGGTCGGCGTGTAAATCATGGAGGGACCGTTCTTGGCCCGATACGGTGTCGAGCAGGGTAAAATCGGGAGCGGTGGTGCCTAGCTCCAGCATATTAGAAGGTGTTCGTGCCATGGTGCTTATTTTTTCTGGCTGCAAAGGTAGTCGAAACCTTTTTAAAACAAGAAAACCAGCGAAAGGTTAATCGCGTTTGCACTCCGGGTTGATCCCGAGGACGTAATTGCGGACGATGTCGATGTCGGGGGCGGTTTCGGCGCCTTTAAAACCGCTGATGTCCTCGTTGCGCAAGCGCAATTCGGCCTGTTCGGTGAGGGCTTGGGAGAGGGGCAGGTAAGACCAGTGCCACTTCTCCTCGTTGTAGCCGACGGGGCGTTGGGGCCCTTTGGGGGAATAGGTCTGGCAAAAACCAAAACGGGGGGCATTGGCGAGGAGCCATTCGTACTCGCGCAGGCCCCGCCCAGATTCGAAGTAGTCGTTTTCGAAAGCGTTGAGGTCGAGGTCGGTCCCCCAGTGGTGACGCGAGCTACCCGGCATTGAACTCCATTCGAGGATTTTCCGGGCCCGGGCGAGGGGGTCGGGTAGCGTTTTGGAAAGGTCTTGCCCATCGACGAGGCGGGCGCCGGTCCACTTGGCTTCCCAGATGGCCTTTTGCCGTTTAAAATTGCGGGTGGCCGATCGGACGACGAGTTGAACGCCCGCGGCTCGGGCCGAGTCGGCCATGGCTACCAACTGCTGGTAGACCTCACGCCGGAGGAAGAGCCCCCCGCGATCGCCGTAGGGCGCTTTGACTTCGACGAAGCGCTCATCCTTGGCGGGATCAAACTGTCCCATGAGGTAGCTCAGGGTAATACTGGTATCGATTGGCGGAGGGGTTTGGGCTGTGGTGGCAAGCGCCGTAGCGGTGCTGCTGTCTACCGTTTTGTGGCTCGATAGGGGAGCCTCGTTGGCGGGGCTTTCGGAGCCCTGGCAGGCCAGTACCCCGAGGAGGAGGAGCAGCCCCCAGCAGAATGGGTTCATCATGGTCATTTTTTTGCGGCTACGAATCAGTATTCAAATTCCATTTGCTCGTAGGGAAAGCCAAAGAGGCATTGCTCGCGGATCAACTTGGCTACCTTTTCGGGAACCATACTGTCCCAGCCTTCCTCATCGTTTTGCAGCATCTGGAGGACCGATTTGGAGAAGATGTGGAGGTTTTCCGCCTTGAACTTTAGGATGTCTTCAATTTGGTGGCTGTCCAGTAGGTGCTGGTACAAAAATTTGAGTCCCTCGGGGACGGGGAGGTTTTGGCTGGTCATCAGCTCCTCGCTGCCTTCCTGCATGGCGGGGTAGACGTACATCTTGACGTTGCGGGTAAACAATTCGCCGAACGAGGCCAATAGATTCCCGTCCTGATTTTCGTAGTATTTATCGTTGATCAGTTCCAGAATTTGCCGGGCCCCGATGACCAAGCCCAACTGACCGATCCTGTAGTCCGCCAGGTAGGAAATGAGTTTTTGGTAGCGTTCGGAATTGGAGATTACCACGGTTTGGCCCAGGGCGCAGAGGAGTTCGGCTCGGTCCGTAAAGTCCTTTTCGTCGAGCTCGCCATCGGCCCGGAGGTTGTCCAGGGTGATTTCGGTGAGCAGGAAGGTTTTGCCCGCATTGACCTCCGCTTCGCCGCGGAATTGTTCGAAACTCGATCGAATCATATCGAGGTTGACCAGGGTGGGGGGGCGGTAGCTGCCCCGAACCACCAGCACGTCCTTGCGGTACAAAAACTCCGAGGCGTGGATGCTGCGCTTATCGGGACCGAACATGGCCACGTCGGACAGTTAGTGCTTGCCCAGGTAGAGACTGAGTAGGCGGTTGTCGAACGCGCTAAAATTGGGTCCCGTGATCCGAATCATATCGATGGCGATCCGGTCGTGGAGGTTGTCGATCAGGGATTGGAGCATCACCTCGGGGTCATCGTTGTAGTAATAGCAGGCGTAGATCAGGTTGACGCCCAGTACACCGATGGCTTGTTGCTGGAGTTGGTTGTCGTTGTCCAGCATTTTGACGTGGAGGACGATTTCGTTGTATTCGGCATCGGGTTCGAGCTGAAAGCGAATGCCCAACCAGCCGTCGCCCTTGATGGTCCGCTGAAAATTGATGGCCGATACCGTATCGGCGAAGACGAAGAAATTGGTGCCGGGCCGTTCGTTTTGCAGCCGCGTATTCATCAAATCACACTCGTGATCGAGCATTTTGTAGACGCGCGATTCACAGACGTAGCGGCCGCTGGCCTCGGGGCCGTAGATCTTGTCGGAGTACACCTTATCGTAAGCTGACATCGTTTTGGCGATCGTACCCGCCGCTGCTCCCACCTGGAAAAAATAGCGGGCCACCTCCTGTCCCGCACCAATTTCGGCGAAAGTACCGTAGATGCGGTCATCGAGGTTGATTTCTAGTGCTTTTTGTTCTGTTTCTAGTGCCTGACGGGCCATGTCGATTCGAGGATTTTGGTCTGGTGAGGTAAAATTACGGAATTGCGGTAAAATCCCGGTAATAACTTGAACGCCGCGAGGCCAGCCCGTGTTACAGTTCGAGCAATTTCTTAATTTTGCGGCGGGAACGAAACGTTTTCCGATGGATTTTTAAATCAAACGCATGTTTCCAGTATATGACGTAATTGTAGTGGGCGCCGGACACGCCGGTTGTGAAGCGGCGGTAGCGGCAGCGAATATGGGCTCCAAGGTTCTCCTCGCCACGATGAATATGCAGACCATTGCCCAAATGTCCTGCAATCCCGCGATGGGTGGGGTGGCCAAGGGGCAAATCGTACGGGAGGTCGATGCCCTGGGTGGTTATTCGGGGGTCGTTACCGATCACACCATGATCCAGTTTCGGATGCTCAACCGCTCCAAGGGGCCCGCGATGTGGAGTCCGCGCGCCCAGAGCGATCGGATGCTCTTTGCCCAGAAGTGGCGAAATATGCTGGAGGCCCATCCCCACATCGATTTTTGGCAAGAAATGGTCAGTGGCCTGGTCGTCAAAGACGGACGTGTACGCGGCGTACGCACCGGTATGGGTTTGGAAATTGAGTCGCGGGCGGTGGTGCTGACCAACGGAACTTTCCTCAACGGCTTGATTCACATCGGGGAGAAGCAGTTTGGTGGCGGCCGGGCTGGCGAACGGGCGGCCACAGGAATTACCGAGCAGCTGATCGAGCTGGGTTTTGAGGCGGGGCGAATGAAAACCGGAACGCCCCCCCGGGTGGATGGCCGCAGCCTGGATTGGGGTAAAATGGAAGAACAACCCGGCGATGAGGAACCGGGCCGTTTTTCCTTTACCGCTACGCCCCCCCTCCAAAAGCAACGCCATTGCCACATCGCGTATACCAATCCCCAAGTACACGAAATGCTCAAAACGGGATTCGACCGCTCCCCCATGTTCAACGGTCGGATCCGGGGGCTGGGACCGCGTTATTGCCCCAGTATCGAGGATAAAATCGACCGCTTTGCCGACCGCGAACGCCACCAGCTCTTCGTCGAACCCGAAGGTTGGGATACGGTCGAAATCTACGTCAACGGTTTTTCCTCCTCCCTCCCCGAGGACGTCCAGTACAAGGCCCTACGGATGATTACCGGCTTTGAGAATGCCAAGATGTTCCGGCCCGGCTACGCCATCGAGTACGATTTCTTCCCCCCCACCCAATTGCAAATCTCCCTGGAAACCCGACTGGTCAAAAACCTGTTTTTTGCCGGTCAGATCAATGGGACCACGGGCTACGAAGAGGCCGCCTGCCAGGGACTCATCGCCGGGATCAATGCCCATCGGGCCATCCAGGAGGAAGAGCCGCTGGTGCTCAAGCGCTCAGAAGCCTACATCGGGGTACTGATCGACGATTTGGTCAACAAGGGGACGAAGGAGCCCTACCGGATGTTTACCTCGCGGGCGGAATACCGCATTCTGCTCCGGCAGGACAATGCCGACCTGCGGCTCACGCCGATTGCCCAGCAGCTGGGAATGCGGGGCCTGGACGAACGCATGGCGCGGGTAGCCAGCAAGCGCGAGGCGTCGCGGGGAGTAGAAAAACTACTCCGCCGGACCAGCGTTAGCCCCGATCAGCTCAACGGCTTCCTGGAGGGCAAGGGCTCGGCTCCCCTCAAACAAAAAGTCAAAATTCACAGCGTACTGCTGCGCCCCCAGGTCAACCTGGACGAGCTCCGCGCCCAGCTTCCCGAGTTCCATCAGCAGCTCCAAGCCCACGATGCGGAGGCCGTGAAGCTGGCCGAGATCAACCTGCTCTACGAGGGCTACATCCGCAAGGAACAGGAGATGGTGGAAAAAATGAACCGCTTGGAGGCCGTGCGCATCCACGACAATTTTGACTACCAAAAGCTCGGTGCCCTGTCGAACGAGGCGCGGGAAATTCTGAGTCAACTCCATCCCCGAAAGATTGGTCAGTCCAGTCGAATCAGCGGGGTTTCGCCCTCGGACATTTCCATTTTGCTGGTCCACATGGGGCGCTAAAGACCTAAAATCGAGCTTTTGGCAAAAAAATTGCGAGTGTAACAGTAATCTCCCCACCATAACAATCGCTCATCAACTCAACGCACGATGTCTCGACTCCTGTCTTGCACGCTGCTCTTGCTGTTTCTCGTGGGGAAAGGCAGGGCTCAAGATCACTACGACCTGCACTTCAAGGTCGGCTCCGCTACCAAAAGCTTAGATTTTTCCATCAGCCAAATCATCGATGCCCGTTTGGATCGATCCCATTGTGGCTACCTGATTGACGCCAAGTTGGGGTGCGGTATTCCGGTGCGTTTTGCTGGGGGGCTGGAAGGGGGGATTGATCAATTGCTCCGTTCGCTGTACGACTATTCGGGTGGGCAACAAGTGGGGATGGTGGTCCGGGAATTTTGGATGTACGATGGAGAAAAATCCAGCGATCTGGCCCAACTGACGGCGCTGTTTGATTTTTAC
>CALCCH010000032.1 GCA_937899855.1 uncultured Saprospirales bacterium
GATGAATTTGGTTGCCCCAATATCGACACCGTTCGCGTCTTTGATTTGGGGATCGGGGTGGAGGTGGAGCCCCTGACCATTTGTAAGGGCGATACGCAGCAAATTCGGACGGAAAATCGCTACCCGGAGGATGTGCTCACCTTTAGCTGGTCGCCCGTCGAATCCATCATCAGTGGCGCGGATACCGATGCTCCCGCCGTGGCGCCAAGCGAAAATACGACCTACACCTACGACATCAGCAATGAAAACGGTTGTCGCCTCAGCGGTAGCGTAGTGGTCAATATTTTTGACTTTAACTTGCCGCTGGACATCATCGCCTCCCCCTACACCATTGTACAAGACGCCGGCGAATCCAGCCAACTCCTGGCCACCGACGATCCCTTCTACAACTACACCTGGCGCGCCGACGCCAGCCTCTCGGCTACCGATATTTCCAATCCCATTGCAACACCCGAGGTGACGACCATCTACTTCCTCGACGTCGAAAATGTCGATGGTTGTCGGGCCAGCGATACCGTCATCGTATTCGTCATCAACCCCATTTGCGAGGATCCCCAGATTTTCTTCCCCTCCGCCTTTAGTCCCAATGGCGACGGAGAGAACGACGAGCTCCAGGTGCTGGGGCGTTACATCGAAGAGATGCACCTCATCATTTACAACCGCTGGGGCCAGCAGGTCTTCGAAACCCGCTCGCAGGACGAGGCCTGGGACGGTACCTTTAACGGACGCCGGCTGGAGCCCGACGTTTTTGGGTACTACCTAGAAGTGCGTTGTATCAACGGGGCGGAGTTCTTTAAGAAAGGGGATGTCACCCTGCTACGCTGAGGGCATTACTCCAGATTTTACCTTCCTTATTCGTTGTGGAGCTTGTACTTCTGCAACAATTCCTGCCAGAAGGCTTCGTTGATTTTCCGAACCAGCAGGGGGTTGACCCAGGCGAGGTGGGGGCTGCCCTTGGGCAGAAAAAAGCTGCGGTACTGCTTGCCAAAGTTGATGGGTAGGAGGCTGACTTTCTTTTCGAACTGTAGGGCGCCGATGCGGTAGTCCAATTCGGTGCGATCGTAGATCAGGACTTCCATTTCCTGTTGGGCTAGGTCCCGCAGGGCGGCCTCGGGGCGATCGTACCAGCGGTCGGCGGGGATGTCGTTGAGGCGGAGGAAATCGGCGGCACTGGAGGCAAAGACGGTACCGAGGATTTCGGCATTGCGCAAATCCTCTAGGTCTTCGATGCTCCGGCTGAGGGAATTGACGGTGAGGGTGGAGGCGATGGTGGCGGTAAATCCCGAGATGATGATGATGGCGGTAAACATCCAGATCATGGCGATGACGCGACCCAGTCGGGTCTTGGGCGATTTATCACCGTAGCCCACCGTGGTCATGGTCACGGCCGACCACCACAGGCCGTCGAAGAGGCCCAGCATACCGGGGCGAAACTGGCGGCGGTTGTGCTTGCGTTCGACCAACCACAGAAAGGCGCCAAAGATAAACATGACCAGCAGGAGCAACAGCACGATCTCGATAAAATCGCGCGAGAAAAAATTTTGGATAAAGCTGCGGATTTGACTGCGCTTGGTTTGGGAAGTTGCCACCCCGATGCGCGATACGAAGAAGGGCTGGGTAACGTCGAGCATGCGCAGGCGAACTTCGTTGACGTACATGGGATTGATCGACAGGTCAATTTCTCCAAAGTCGAGGGCCCGAATCAAACCGAGCTGATCGCTGTACTCCACCAGTTCGTAGGCTTGTTGTCTTTCTTCCGCAATGCTTTTCCACAAGTCTACGCTCAAGCCCTCGTAGCCGCCCTGTCCGTCGGGCAGTACGAAGGGCGGTTCGGCAAAGACCCCCACCCGCAGCAACAGGCTATCTTGACCGTACAAGCCACAGCAACACCACACTCCAATGATCCAAAGATAACTTTTCATGACTCAGGTGATTTGTTCCAAATACGCGGTAAACACCCGGATGGCTTTGACCTCAAAGGCGTCAAAGTGATCCCCTTCCTGGGCGTAGAGCAGGAGGATGGCTTTTTCGTTGCGGTGAAAGTAGGGTACCGCCAGGGCCGATTGGTAGGTGTTGGGCCGGCGGGCGGGCTCCTTTAAGTGCTGCCGACGATCCGCTTCCAAGTCTTTAAAGATCATCGGCCGTTTGGCTTGCATACAGTAGGCCGCCAGGCTGGTCCGCGGGTGGTAAGCAACTCGATCGGTGGTAAACTGCTGGGTGGCTTTGGCAAAACCATCAAAGCTCAGGTGTTGTCCCCGTTTGGTTCCCAATTCGAAGGCCACCACTCCCGGGATGCGCAACAACTCCAGGGACAAAATCTCCAAAAGCTGTTCCCACTTGGGGGCAGGCCCCACTTTGAGGAGTAGCTGGTAAACGATGTCGAGGACCGTGATGCGCTGGCGTTGCTCCTCCTGTTCCTGCTGGATGGTGCGTTGGGCCTGGACCAGGGCGGCTTCCCGATTCTCCACCACCCGTTGCTCGCGCAGCACTTGCTGCCGCAGGAGCTGAATTTGTCTTTTGAGCCACCGCCGTCGGTAAATCCACAAGCCCCCGATCGTCAGCCCCAACACCGCCACTGCGGCCAACCACCAGCTTTGTTGGTTGTACCAGCGCGTTCTCACCTCGACGGTAAACTCCCGCGTCGGACCCCAACGAAAGGCCCCTTCCCGCTGGGCTCGAATGGCGACCGTTCGCTGGCCCGCTCCGAGGGGCGGGAGGTACAAACGTTGCTCCGTAGTCGGGGTCGACCAGGCCATGGTATCGATGCGGTACTGGTAGAAGGTGCGATAGCCGTGAAAGGAGGGACAACGGACCTCCACCGATAAGCTTTGGTCGAGATAGTGGTAGGGAGGCAGCGACCGCTGGGCTTGGCCATCGAGCAGAAAGCACCGGATCAGGGGAGTAGGGCTGGGTGGCAATTGGGGCTGGGGATCGAGGGAGTAGACGACCCCTTCCGCACTACCGATCCAGAGTTGTCCTCCCGCGTCGACGACCAGGGAGCGGTAGGCCATCACCTTAGAGGGTAGTCCGCTTTCTTCGCGCAGGGCCAGGGTCTCACCGGATTGGTAGCGCAGGACGCCCTCCGTATCCGACGACAGCCAGATACTGCCGTCGGCCAGGGCCAAGACGGCGCGGATTTCGGTATCCCGAAACTCCGGCCCCAAGTCAATCTTTCGCACCCGATCCAGGTCGTGCCGGAGTAATCCCTCCGTGGTCGCCAGCCAGATGACTCCCCGTTCATCGACCGACAAGTCGTGTACCTCAAAGTTGGGGCTGACGTAAAAATCCAGTTTTAGGCTCAGGTTGAGGAAGGCATCTTCCTCGGGCAAGTAGCGGTACAAATAAGACGAGCGGCCGATACCCGCGGCGTAGAGGCGCCCCCGAGAGCTTTCCCGGATGACCAGAATGCGATTGTCGAGACCCGCTTCGGCACCGTATTCCACCAAACGACCGTTGGGCAGCAGGGCCGCGATGCCCTGGATGGGTTTGTCGGAGGGGGCCTGACAAAACCACAAGCGTCGTTTGCTATCTGGGTAGAGGTAGAAAATGCCTTCTCCCCGTTGGCTAAAGTCCCAGCTGCGCTGAACGCTTCCGCTGGCGTTGCAACGGTAGAGTAGCCCCGTCGAATTGCCCAACCACAATTGTCCCCCCGCGGTGGTCAGCGAGGTGATGGTACCCTGGGTGGCGGTGGAAAGCGATCGTCCGCTGAGGCCCAACTCGTTGCGTTCCACGATGTACAGGTCGCCAAAGTTGACGTAAAGACCTTGGTCCTCGGTCATCGCAATGGCGGTCGTATTGCTATTCGGCAACCCCTCCACACTTTCGAAAAACCGACGTCGGAGGATGCCCATGCCTTCCGCGGAGCAGAGCCACAGCTCGCGGTCGGACGGGACGATGATGCGGTGGATGTTTTTAAAAGGTAGTTCGTTGACGCTGTGCGGGTCATTATTGGCAAAGACGCGGTTGAGCTCAACCCGCTCTCCTTGGAGCCGGAGGTAGTGCAGGCCCTGCCCCGCAATCCCCACGAGGACTTGGCCTTGGGAATCTACCTGGAGGGCGGTAATGGCACCGCTGGCCCAGGAATAATTTTTGCGTTGGCGGATATTTCCCTCGGCGTCGAGTTGGACGCGGTGCAATTGCTCACCACCGATCCACAGGTGTTGGTCGTGGGCCTGGAGGGCTTGGATGGGGGGAAAGGTGGCCTGGAGCTCCGGGGGGGAACCCGTGAGGGCGCAGCGGTACAACTTTCCTTCGCTACTGGCGATCCACAGATGGGCCCCGCGGGGGGCGAAGTGGAGCTGGCTGCGGGTGGATTCGAGCCCCGGGAGGGCAAAGCGTTGGAGGACGCCCCCTTGGAGGAGGGCGACCTGGCCATTGGCCTGGGCGATCCACAGCTGTCCCTGCGGGGTGTAGTGTAGGCTTTGGGGGTAAAAGAGTTCGGGAGAGTCGGGGTCGATGGAGGCGGATTGGTAGAGGCTGATGGTGGAGCTGTCGATACCGGCCCGAATGCGGCTGATGCCGGCATCGTGACTCAGCAGGATACCCGCCGGGGTGGGGCAGAGGAAGCGACCGTACTGACTGGGCAATTGGTGCGCGTACTGCTCAAAATCCTGGCCGTCGGTACGCACCAGGCCCCCGTCCGTGGCGATCCAGAGAAACCCCAGGCTGTCGCGTAGGGCGTGGCGTACCTCATTGGAGGGGAGGCCACTGCGGTGGTCGTAGGTGGTGAGGTGGAAATTTTGGGCGCTCAGTAGGAGTGGCAGCCCCAGGCCACCAAGGAGGAAAAGCCAGAACCGTACTTTCATGTTGCGGCAGTGATGAACTAGGGTGTGTCTGAAAAATGTTTTTGCTCGTAGCTTCAGCAGATTTTGGTTCTGCTCGACGCTCCTTTTTTCTGGCGTAGCCGTAGCTACGGCTGAAAAAAGAGCGATGAACGAGCGCTCCCTTCGGGGCGGGCACTGCCCGCAGCGAGTGAACCGTTTGGCGGACGGGTGGCCAAGTTCTAAAGATGCCAAAGATGCGCCGAAGGATAATTTTCAGACACACCCTAGCCCAAGGTAAAAAACTATCCTCAGACGGTGGCCCTACCGTGCGCTTTTCCCGGTGTGGGGCTAGGAGGAGGCCTTTTCGGTGCTTTCTTCCTCCTGTTGTTCGGTCATTTCCTTGGAGATGGCGCCTTTGGCAAAGCGGATGAAGGTCTTGGTATCTACCTGTAGCGTAACGACATTACCGTCGATCTTGTTGACCCTGCCGTAAATGCCACTGGTGGTGACCACTTCGTCGCCCTTTTCGATGTCGTCGACAAATTGGCTTTGCTCCTTTTGCTTTTTGACCTGGGGGCGGATCATAAAAAAGTAAACGATGGCGAAGAAGAGCAGTAAGAAAATGGGGCTTACCAGCTCGGGGTTCATGGATTGAAGGAAGATACTTAGTATTCTCATGTCTAGGTTGATTTTAGGGGATAATCGAGGTTTTACTCGGTTTGACTTAGGTTTTACTCCGGTTTTACTCCGGTTTGGGTTTGATGCTGCCTTTGAGGTGGATGACGGTTTGGGGGGGATTGGTATTGGCCGAAATGGTGATGGGCGTGTCTTGATAGCCCTTTTTGCCTTTGGTGTTGAAGTTGACCTCAATTTCGCCCGTTTCACCAGCGGGAATGGGTGCTTTGGGCCATTCGGGGACGGTGCAGCCGCAGGTGGATTTGGCGTTATTGATGACCAATGGGGCCTGGCCGACATTGGTAAAGCGGAAGATGTGTTTGACCACATCGCCTTCCCGGGCACTGCCAAAATCGTAATTGGCCTCGTCGAAGTCCATCCGGGCTACGTTGACGGTGTCCAAGGGGCGGTCCGCACTGATGGGATTGCGGATGATATCGGCAATGTCGTTGCCCCCTTCGGTGGGAATTTCCTGTACCGATTTTTCGCTACTTTCCGGGGAGTCTGCTTCATTTTGACAGGCGTAGAGGCTGAGTATTCCCAAGGCAAAAATCCAAAAGCTGCGCATCACATCTGTTTTTTTATTAAACGAGCTGGGCAAATTTAGCCCTTTTTGTCAGGAAGTTGTTTAATAATTCGGGAATTAGTCGAGACCTGGGTATTTTTTCTATTTTTACGGCGCTCAAAAAACGGATAGATGAAACAACACAAGTACAATTACGGGATCATCGGCAACTGTGCTTACCTCGCCCTGATCGACGATCGGGCCAATGTCGGCTGGCTGTGTTGGCCCCGTTTCGACAGTTCCTTCGTCTTTGGGGGCTTGCTGGATGACGAGAAGGGGGGCGATTTTTGCATCCGCCCGGAGTGGGAAGAATTTACCAGTGAACAGCGCTACCTGCGCAACACCACCGTCCTCCAAACGACCTTCCATTGCGAAGATGGGAGCTACCGCGTCACCGATTTTGCACCCCGTTTTCGGCAGTACGAGCGTTATTTTCGTCCCCTCATGCTCATCCGTAAGGTCGAACCGCTCGAAGGAACGCCCCGCATCCGGGTCCGCTGTAATCCCCGGGGCAACTACGGCGAAGTCGTCCCCGAAAAGGTCTTTGGCAGCAGCCACATCCGTTACACGGGCCTGGAATCCCAATTGCGACTGACCACCGACATTCCCCTCAGCTATATCGACCAGGAGCAAGCCTTCGTCCTCAACGAAGCCAAATACCTCGTGCTCACCTGGGGCGCTCCCCTCGAAGCTCCCCTCCGTACGACGGTCGATGGCTTTATGGACCGTACCGTCCGCTACTGGCAGCGCTGGGTTCAGAACACCTCGGTCGAGAACTTTCACCAGGACATCGTCATCCGTTCGGCCCTCACCCTCAAGCTGCACACCTACCAAGATACCGGAGACATCATCGCCGACGCTACCACCAGCCTACCCGAGTCTCCCGGTAGCGGCCGCAACTGGGACTACCGTTTCTGCTGGATGCGCGACGCGCACTACACCCTCAAGGCCCTCAACGACCTCAGCCATTTTGGCATCCTGAAAGACTACGCCCGCTTTATCCAAAACATCGTCCTCAACGAGGATCAGCGTTTTCACCCCCTTTACCCCATCACCATCGACCGCGTACCGATCGAGAAAATCCTGCCCCTCAAGGGCTACCGCGGTGAGACTCCGGTCCGGATGGGGAATCAAGCCTACGAGCACATCCAGAATGATGTGTACGGGCAAGTACTCGTGACCCTGCTGCCCCTGTTCTCGGACCGTCGACTGCAAAACCAAATCGGGACCGATAAATCGACCCTCCAGAGCTTGGCCCTGCACTGCTTAAAGATGATTGAGGAGACGATGGAAGAACCCGACAATGGTTTGTGGGAATTCCGCGGGCTCTCCCAATTGCACCTTCCTCATCCACTGGGCGGGTAGACACGCGGCCCTCAAAATTGCCCTGGCGACCGACGATCGCGAAATGGAACAACTGGCGCACAAGATGATCAAAGAATCGGCGCGGATGATCGAATCCTGCTACGATGAGGAGCGCGGCGTGTACACCCAGGCCCAGGGTTCGTCCAATTTGGACGCCAGCCTCCTCCAACTCATCAATATGGGCTACCTCGATCCCCAGAGTGATCGGGCCCGGCAGCACCTCAAAGTGCTCGAAGACCACCTCAAGGATGAATCGGGACTATTTTACCGTTACAAACACGTCGACGATTTTGGTGAGCCCGAATCCACCTTCCTGATTTGTGCCTTTTGGTACATCGAGGCCCTGGCCCGGATGGATCGGGTGGCGGAAGCTCAGGAAATTTTTGAAAAGGTCATCCAACACGCCAACCCCTTGGGCCTACTCAGCGAGGACGTCAACGCCATCACCGGCAGCCAGTGGGGCAATTTCCCCCAAACCTACAGCCACGTCGGACTGATCAACGCCGCCTTTACGATCGCCCGGAAATTGGACAAACCCATTTACCTGGTCTAAGGATGGAGCTTCGGGACCTCAACCTGTTTTTGATTGGCTTTATGGGAGCGGGCAAATCCTACGTTGGAAAGCGACTCGCCCAAGCCCTGGAGCTGCGCTTTGTCGATCTCGACGAGTGGATCGTGACGCAAAGCGGTCGGAGTATACCCGAGTTGTTTGCCCAGCGGGGAGAAGCGGGTTTTCGGGCCGTCGAGCGCGATGCCCTACACCACCTGCCCGCCCAAAAGGGACTCCTGGTTGCCTGTGGTGGTGGAACGCCTTGTTTTCACGATAACATGGAATGGATCAACGAAAGAGGAATCAGTATTTTTCTCAACGCGAGTAGCGAGCTACTGGTCCGGCGCCTTCTGCCCGAAACCGAGCAGCGGCCGCTACTGGCGGGTAAAGGGGAGGAGGAGTTGCGTACTTTTTTGACGACGAAGTTGGCGGAGCGGCGGCCGCACTACGAAAAGGCGCAGGTACATTACCGTTTGGAGACCGGTAGAGAAGACGTGGTAGAGGAGCTGCGCTGGGAGTTGGTCAATATCGTTGGCCATTGAGCCCCCACTGCCTTCGGCATACTCCAAAAGCAGCGGGGGGCGTTGACTTATTTGACGCTGTTGTAATCGATTTGGGTCAGGTCGACCACAAAACCATTCATTTTCTTCTTCTTCTTGAGTTGTTTCTTGTAGCTCTCGGCGGTGGCGGCATCGGGGAAGGGGCCGAGGATGATTTTGTAGACGGGTTTGTCGCCATTCGGCTCGATGCTGAGTAGGACATTCTTAAAGAATTTTTCCTGGAGCTGGGCCACCTGTTTCATGACGTTCTCGTACTTGGTGAGGGAGGCGATTTGCACTCCAAAACCGTTGCGTTCGGGACGCATGAGTTGGATTTTGTAAAGGTCGTAATCTTTGTAGTTGCTGCCTTTCACGACGGTTGTTCCCGGGGCGAAGGGCTCCGAGGCAGCGGGGGCCGGCGTACGCTGGGGAGCGGGTGTTGTCGGGGGGGCTACCTTTCCGCTACCGTTGCCGGTTCTGGCGTTCGTGGCAGTACCGTTCCCGGCGCCGTTGCTGGGCTTGGCGCCGGATACCATCAGTGGATTTTTGCGTTCCACGGGGGTGGCTTCGTAGCTACTGGGGGTTGAAGCGGCAGCGTCGGCGGTGCTCGTCGATTCGATGCGGGGCTGCTCCACGGCTTGGCTACTGCCCTCGGTGGTGGGAGGACGGTTGGTACGGGCGGTGGCGGCTTCACTGGCATCGACCACTTCGATCTTGACGTTGGCGTGGCCATCGGTGATCAGGTTGAGGGCTTCGGCGGCCTTGCGACTCAGGTCGACGATGCGACCGCGGATGTAGGGGCCCCGGTCGTTGACGCGGACGGTGACGGAGCGTTTGTTGTCCAGGCGGGTTACTTTGAGGTAGGTGCCGAAGGCCAGCGTTTTGTGGGCGGCGGTCAATTGGTTTTTGTCGTAGCGTTCTCCACTGGCGGTTTCTCTTCCTTGGAAGGAATCGGAATTGTAGGAGGCGATACCAACATTGTCTTGTGCTTCAAGTGTCGTACACACCGTCAAAACCAGGGCGAACAGAGTGAACTGAAGTGCTTTTCTCATAATCAATTTTTTTGGTGTAAGGATAGGTCGGTCGACGAAGCAGGCTCCACCTTTCCCGGTAGTCAATTGAAGGTAGCGCTTACGCGGTTTCGCCGCACGAGTTTGGGGGAAATTGCGTTGGGCCGCCCCCGGACGACCGTTCGAAACGAATCGGAAACCCCGAGTCGTTCAAACACGCATTAAAATTATACAATATTAGCCATTTTCACAATAAGACGCTCCGTTAAGGAGCCCAGTCCCCACTTTGGTCCCCGCCGCTGCGGGAGCCCACCCTTTTCGTTGCCAATTCGATGCCAAAGCGGGAGAGGAGTGGGAACGAAATCCGTCTTTGAACCCGGAAATTTCGTAATTTTGCGCCAATTGGATCGCGGGTTGAACTTTTGCCCATCCAGCATGCTTTTACTATTTCAGTAGGGAGGATCCAAAAATTTGAAGTCTAAATCATGAGTAAGCACGGAAAAGTATTGGTCGCCATGAGTGGTGGTATCGACAGCACAGTATCGGCGATGATGTTGCACGAGCAGGGCTACGAGGTAGTCGGTATCACGATGAAAACCTGGGATTACGCCAATTCTGGGGGAGGTAAAAAGGAAACGGGTTGCTGTAGCCTCGACTCCATCAACGATGCCCGGCAGGTGGCCGTTACCATGGGTTTCCACCACTTTATCGTCGACATTCGCGATGAATTTGGCGATCACGTCATCGATAATTTTGTCGATGAATACCTAGCGGGACGGACGCCCAACCCCTGTGTATTGTGCAATACGCACATCAAGTGGAATTCCTTGCTCAAACGCGCCGATGCCTTGGACTGCGAATTTATCGCCACGGGGCACTACGCACAAATTGCCGAGCGCGAGGGCCGTCGTTACGTCACCAAGGGCAAGGACGATCGCAAGGACCAGTCCTACGTACTGTGGGGGCTGAGTCAAGAATGCCTGCACCGGAGTCATTTCCCACTGGGCCCCTACACCAAGCCCGAGGTACGGCAGATGGCTTACGATTGGGGCTACCACGAGCTGTCCAAAAAAGGCGAGAGCTTCGAAATTTGCTTTGTACCCGACAATGACTACCGAGGCTTCCTCAAACGGCGGGTCGATGGCTTGGAAGAACGCGTGGCGGGGGGCAACTTCATCAGCGAAAGCGGAGAAGTGCTGGGCCAGCACGCGGGTTATCCCTTTTACACTATTGGTCAGCGTAAGGGCCTCGGCATCGCACTGGGCGAACCGATGTACGTCACCGAAATTCGCCCGGATAGCAATACCGTCGTGCTGGGTTCCGTTCAAAGCCTGTTACGCAATGGAATGACGGTAGGCCAGGTCAACTCTATGAAATACCCGACCGTACCGGTCGATGGCGAGTTTCTCACCCAAATCCGCTACAACGACCCCGGCACCCTGGCCCGAGTCACGCGTTCGCAAGGCGATCAGGTCGACGTCGAGTTTATGGCCAATGTTCGGGGGGTGGCTCCCGGTCAGTCGGCGGTTTTGTACGAAGGGGACGATGTGGTTGGAGGTGGCTTGATCTACGCCAGCGCCCGCAAAGTCTAGTCTATTTGGCGTATTCTTTGCGATATACCAAACGTCAATAATCACGTGCTCATGCAGTTCATCAAACTTTTATTCTTACCCTTTATCGTGCTGATGCTGAGTATCTTAGCCTGCCAGACCGAAAGTACATTTGAAGACTTTCAGGTCGATCAGGGCTACGATTATTTTCCCGTTGCGGTGGGCAAGTCAATCACCTACCAGGTAGATTCCATTCAGTTTGATACGACCGGCATTGGTATTGTGATCGATTCTTCCCGTTATCTGGTACGTGAGGTGGTAGTTGACAGTTTTCGCGACAACGTCGATCGCTTGGTCTACCAAGTGGAACGCAGCCAACGCCTGAGCGAGGGCGATCCCTGGGAAATCCTTGGGGTACGCTCCGTCATTCCGGGGGAGCGTCAGTTGGAGGTATTGGAGGAGAACCTGCGTTTTATCAAAATGGTCTTTCCCCTGGAAGATGGCGAACTCTGGGACGGCAACCAATTTATCGACCCCGCGACGACCATCGTCATCAAGGGGGAGCAGCTCGAAATATTCAAGGGTTGGTCTTACGAAGTGGAGGAATTGGGCGTCAGTGAAAACATCAACGGTCGGACCTTTGAGGACGCAGCGGTCATTTTACAAGCGGAGTCGGAAAACGTGATTGAGCGTCGGTTCTCGGTGGAGAAGTACGCCCGAGGGGTGGGCCTCATCTACCGCGAGATGCAAATCATGGATACACAGTGCATCAGTGCTTGTGAGGGTTTGCCCTGGGAGGAAAAGGCGCAGAAGGGCTTTATCCTACGTCAATCAATCATCGACTTCAATTGAGTACGGCGCCCCGCCTAATTGGTAGCATCCACCACGATCACCCACTCTTTACCGCGTTTTTCCCAAATCAATAAAAAATACCCCACGATATTCCGGTTCTCCACGGTCAGGACGTACTTTCCGGCGACGGTGATGATCTTTTTGGTGCGTTGGTCGACCGTCAGGACTTCGAATTCCAATTGCCCCATGGCTTTCCGATCGGGATAGCGTTGGCGGTAGCGGTCTAGGGTGGCTTGCCAGCCCGGAGTGAGCCCGGAGGAACCAATGAATTGTAGCTGATCCGATTTCCAGTAGTAATCCATAAAGCCTTCCAAATCTCCCCTATTCCAGGCCTGCTTTTGCGCTTCAATATTATCCCGGACGATTCTCATCGCCTTGTTTTCCGTCGGCTGTGCGCTCAGATCAAGGGCCCCCCAGGCCAGGCCAATCCCGAGTAAAAAGACGAGCAGTAATTTTTGCATAATGTGTACTTTTGTGTAGCTGGTGGGTAGCTGTTATCCCCGGATCAAGTTAACAAAAAATACCATGTCTGACTACGTCAATATCGGAAGCCTCAAAAAGCCCTTTGGGGTAAAAGGGGAACTTAAGGTGGATATCGAACCCGCATTTTGGGAGGATTTTCTCCGGGCGCGGGTGCTTTTTGTAACTTTGAACGGTAAACCACTGCCGTATTTTGTGGAACGCATCGAAGCGGGCAACGTGGCCCTCCTCAAACTCGAAGAGGTGGACAGCAAAGAGGCCGCCAGTCGGATGAGCAACCGCCCCCTGTTGTTGCGATCGCAGGACTTACTGCCCGCGGAGGAGCGAACGCTGGAATTGGAGGAGGAAGGATTGGAGTACCAGCGTTGCGTGGGTTTCCTCCTGATCGACGTACAAACCGGACCCGTCGGTACCATTGTGGAGATCCTGGAGTACCCCCAGCAAGAGATGGCTGTCGTCCGGCAGGAGGCGCGCG
The DNA here is from genome assembly GCA_937899855.1 of uncultured Saprospirales bacterium. Lineage (GTDB taxonomy): Bacteria > Bacteroidota > Bacteroidia > Chitinophagales > Saprospiraceae > CALLVY01. The sequence goes on from CALCCH010000032.1 coordinate 12,825, forward strand.
AATGGCTTATTCCCCTCCACGCCGGACTCATCCACGAGCTCGACGAAGCGGAGCGGGTACTGCGGATGGATTTACCGGAGGGCCTGCTTGACTTGTAAAATGAGCCACTGAAATACAGATCAAAATTTTTGTCAAGTGAAATTTTTTGGTCTTGCTAATGACTGATTACTAGTGGATTGCGTCGTTGTGGAAAACTTTTTAGGGATAATTTTATGGAATTTAGGGTCAAAAAGCGTCCATGTACAGACTTTTTCTCGGCAGGGACCCCAATAAAAGCTAGCCCGAGGAAGCGTCTTGGTAACCTTGCGGTCGAATGGCTCGACCCATTGGCTGGCGGAGCTTTAGGAGCCAGCTAAAAAATCGAGCGGCGACTGGCGGCGGTGGCTTGGGTGGGTCTCCCACCCTTTTGTCTGCGCTCTGTCTACCCCTTTCCCGCCGTCCTTTCTCACTTCCCCTCCCAACAACAAAGCTTCGAAATGCCAGCTCGTGCATCGGAACATCCCCAAAGCTTCCCCCATCCCCATCCCCGCCTATCCCTCCTCACCGTGTCGAAAGCACCGGCGTCGCTGCCGCCACCCGATCGGGAAAAGTGGCACCAATGGCTCGGAAAAAGTCAATGGAATAGGTCTGGGAGCGGTCGTAGTCCTTTTCGTAGTGGACGTTGGCCGAATTTTTAACGACCACCAGGTCCTTGTGGGGGTCGACGTAGATGTATTGGTTGTAAACGCCGATGGCTACAAAATCGCCGTCGGACCGTTCGGGAATCCACCAGTGGTAGCCGTAGCCCTTGCGGTGGGCGGAAAGGGGATTGTCGCCGGGCTCGAGGTGAGGAGCATCGGGTCGGGTAGAATCCAGGACCCACTGTTGGGGTACAATTTGCCGGTCACCCACCCGGCCTTGGTGGAGGTACAGCTGCCCAAAGCGGGCGTAGTCGCGGAGGCGGGCATTGAGGCCACCCAGGGCCAACTCCATCCCCGCATCGTCGATGATCCACTGGGCCTCGCCTTCCATACCGAGGGGATGCCATATTTTTTCTTCCAAATAATCCGACAGGCTCCTCCCCGTGGTCCGCACCAGGAGCATGCCCAGGACCTGCGTATTGATGCTGACGTAGTGGTGGTAGCTGCCGGGCGGTCGTTCGTTGACCAAACTCGTGCTAAATTCATCGAGGGAGCTGCCGAGGGCAAAGCTGCGGCCAAAGCGGTTGATGTCGGAATAAAAGTCGGCGTAGTCCTCCTCAAAGCGGACCCCGCTACTCATTTGGAGGATGTTTTTGATGCTGACTCCCTCGTAACCCGAGCCCTTCAATTCCGAGACGTACTGGGTGATCGGGTCCTCGATGCTGGCAAAGTGGCCTTCCGCCAGGGCAATGCCCATCAGGGCCGAAACCATGGACTTGCCTACCGACCACGAAATGTGGGTCTGCTCCGCCGAGTGGCCACGGTAGTAGTTTTCGAAAACGATGGAGTCGCGGTGGAGGACCAGTAGGCCCGTCGTACCGGTGGCGTCGAGAAAATCCTGGCTCAGGACCGTAGAATCGGCGGTGCGAAATTGAGCGGGCAGCTCCAGTTGGGGGCCCCGGGCTAGGGGGCGGGGCTCGGAGGATCGACTGATCTTGTGGGTGGGAAAGGCCGTATCCATGTGGAGAAAGTTATCGACGATCCGGTCCGCTTCGAAAAGGGAAAGCACGTGCTGGAGCCGGCGGATTTTATCGTAGTGGAGGGCGGTGGGGAGGGCCAGTAGGAGGACGAGTATCAGGAGTCCCCAGCCCAGGCCTTTGAGCAATTTGGAAGTCATACAGCATTTTTAGGGAAAGTCGAATGGGCTCGATTTTCCGAGTGAAAAAATAACTGTTTCCGTTTACCAAAAAGGACTTATTGGCGGCAGTGGCAGCCCGAGCCCATAAAGCTGTGGGTCCGCAAATCCATCGGATAGGCATTGCCACTGCCCGGGCGTTCCCAATAAAAGGTACCACGGGGGCGATCGTAATTGCCAATTTCGTGGAGCGTTGCCGCATCGTACAAGCGACCGTTGATCATCGTGTACCGAACCGTTTCGCTATGCTGGATCAACTCCAGCGGATTTTCGTCCAGTACGATCAGGTCGGCGAGTTTGCCTACCTCCAGGCTACCGATGTCGCGATCCATACCGAGGTAGCTGGCCCCGTTCATGGTAGCCGCTCGGAGGGCCTGGTGATTGCTCATACCGCCCTGGGCCAGCATCCAAAGCTCCCAGTGGGCGCCGAGCCCCTGCAACTGTCCGTGCGATCCTAAGTTAATGTTTACTCCCGCATTTTGCAATTTATTGCAGGACTGCGAGACCAAAATGTGTCCATTTTGATACTCCTCATCGGGAATCATCGTACGGTGACGCGCCCGCGAATCGATGATCGCACGGGGAGTAAAGGCCAGCAAACGCTCCTTTTCCCAAACCTTGGTCTTTTGGTACCAGTAATATTCCCCATTGACGCCGCCGTAGTTGACGATTAGGGTAGGGGTATTGCCCGTTTGCGTCGCCGACCAAAACTGGATGACATCGTCGTAGAGCGGGGCCACGGGAATGTTGTGCTCGACCCCCGTATGTCCATCCGCCACCATGCTCATGTTGTGGTAAAAGAAAGAACCGCCCTCCGGATACACGTGAATGCCCAACTCGCGAGCGGCCTGGATGACTTGTTGGCGCTGCTCGCGCCGGGGTTGGTTATAGCTCTTGACGCTAAATGCCCCGTAAGCCTTGGTGCGCCGAATGGCCGAGCGGGCGTCCTCCAAGCTATTGATTACCGCTTTAAAATCACCATCGGCGCCGTACAAAATGGTACCCGTGGAGAAAATGCGCGGCCCAACCATCCGGCCCGAACGCACCATCTCGGACTGGGAAAAGGTCATCTCGCTATTGCTGGAGGGGTCGTGCGTGGTGGTGACGCCGTAGGCCAGGTTGGCGTAATACTGCCAGTGTTTTTGGGGGCTCAAACCCGATCGGAAAGCCCCCAGGTGGGCGTGTACATCCACGAGTCCCGGCATAATGGTCTTGCCCCGGCAGTCGATTTGGGTCACCTCGCGCGACAGTTTTACCGCCCCCTTTTTACCCACCGCCACAATGCGGTTGCCCGCCACCAGCAAGGTGCCGTTTTCGATCACCTCGTCTCCCTTCATCGTGATGATGCGCGCATTGGTAAAGGCAATTTGACCTTCCGGCACGTCGCTTTCCAAGACCAGTCCGATCGACATTCCCACCGTATCAAGTGGGGGCAAACTGTCGACGGCACCCTCCAGAAAGGTAAAGCGCTCGGTGAGCGCAGCACTGTAGTATTCCTCACCCATGGTCCAGTGGAGGGTCTTGCTATCGGCGGACCAGTGGAGGCTTCCCCCCGCATCGCGAGCGACTTGTGCCACGGGTACCGCCCTGGTATCGGCCGATATGCCGATGGCCTGTCCCGTTTGGGGCATGGGGGCAATGTATACCTTGAATAGTTCGGTAAAGGCCACCCAGCGATTGTCGGGGCTGGGGGTAAAATTGGTGGCGTAGGAGGTATTGAAAAGGGTCCTTTCGTCGCTGCCATCGGGCTGGGCACTTTTCATGGCCTTTTTGAGGCTGCCAAAGATAACGCCACCGGTTTGGTAAAAGATGCGCTGGCCATCGGCACTGAATTGAGGTACCTGCCCCTCGGCACAAATAAAGTGCTCCGGTCCGCCCTCCGTAGCGATCCAGTACAGCCCCGGTTTTTTGGTGTACAGAAAGCCCTGATGTCCGTTGCCGCCTTCTTTGCGGAAAACGATCTTTTGGCCATCGGGAGAAAAGCTGGGGGTTCGGTAGATTCCCTTTTTTTCGCTGATGCGTTTGCTGACCCCAGTTTGGAGATCGCGGACGTAAAGGGCGCCCAGGTCCTCATCGGTCCAGGTGACGTACACCAGTTGCTGGCCGTCGGGGGAAAAGTTGGCTTCGAATTCCAGATCCGTGGCCTGGGTCAGCCGCTCGGGACGGCCCTCGGGGAGGGATCGGCGCCACAGCTGCCCCACGGCGTTGAAAACGAGGGATTGCCCGTCGGGGGCCGTGACGGCCTGCCGAATGGCCCGGGCGGTAAATTGATTGGGGGCAACGGGTTGTTGGAAACGGACGATGTCGGCAATCCGGTGCTCGGCCCGCACGCTAAAGGGAATGGTACTCGCCGTTTGATCGGCCACGTTGATCTTGCGCAATTTGCCCTTGGCCCAGATGATGATTTCCCGATCGTCCGGCGTCCAGGCAAAACCCGGATAACAGCCAAAAATGGCCCAGGCTTCCTGTTGGTCCTTGCTCAACTTTTCGTAGATGGGATATTCCTCCCCAGTTTCGAGGTGGTGAATAAAGAGAACGGATTGGGTTCTGATCCGCCGGACAAAGGCCAGGCGTTGCCCATCGTGAGAAAGTTGGGGCCGAACGGCGCCACCGGGGCCCCGCACTACGGTTTCCGAGCGTCCTTCCTGTCGGTCGTAGCGTTTGATGACGTAAATCTGGCTGTTGGGATCTTTGTTGTATTGGAAATAGCCGCCCGGATAGACATCTTCACTGTAGTAGATGTAGCGACCATCGGGAGAGACGCAGGGTTCGTTGAGGTCCTGCTGGTCGTTTTTGCGTTTGGTAATCTGTATACCAGCTCCCCCCGACCGGTGGTACATCCAGAGTTCTCCCGCGCCCAAGGATCGTTCCGAGGTGTAGTGCTTACGCGCCACGATGTACTGCCCGTCCGGCATCCAAACGCCATTGTTCAGCAGTCGGAAGGTTTCTTCGGTAATGGCTCGCGCGTTTTGTCCATCCCGATCCATCACCCAGAGGTTGTCGCCCCCACCGGCATCGCTGGTAAAGAGGATGTACTGTCCGTCGGGACTAAAGCGGGGTTGGACCTCCCAGGGCAGACCGCTGCGGAGGACCTCGGCTTCGCCACCGCTGAGGGGCAGCCGGTAGATCTCACCGAGTACGTCAAACACGAGGGTTTGCCCATCCGGGCTGAGGTCGAGATTCATCCAAGTCCCTTCCGCCAAGTCAAAAGTATGCTCCCGGTAGTTTCCCGGTGGATCGGCAACGTCCCACGATTCGGTATTCTGGGCGAGGGTAGGGGTATACAACGAGAGGAAAATGAGAAGTGGGTAGAGGACAGCCTTCATGGATCAATGGTTGTGTTGAGTGGGACCGGGGCCACAAAATAGTGGGCAGGTCCGGGCTTAAATTTAGCGAAAACTGTGGAAACCTCACCGCGGGGCCTCCGAAAAATGCAATTGCTGGAAAGGTCGTTGACACGAAATTTATATTTTCGTATATTTGAAAACAATCTACAATTACCACACACCAAACCAAACTTACTATGAGCCAATTGCGGATCGCTCTGCTATTGATTCTCCCCACTATCTATTCCTTTCTTGTTCCCGACGGTAAAGGCGATGTTTTTCCGGGTTACGTGATGCTCGAATCGGGCCAGCGGCTGGAGGGACTGGTCGTTTTGGGTACCTTCATCGAAAGCGAACTCAAGGTGAAATTTATTGACCGGGGAAAGAAAAAAGCCTTCACTCCCGAAGAAATCAGCGCTTACGGCTACGAAAAGACCGTGGTGGCCGATCTGGGGAAAAAGCGCCGCCGCTGGGTACACTACGAGCGGATGGAGGCCCTGGAGCACGGCCGGGGGGATGGCCGAGCACGGAGGAACGAAGAAAGAGAAGAGGAAGGAGGAGACGAGGAGTGATGAGAAGGAATAAGAAAGAGGGGCAGAGTAAAAGGGCCTTACCACTACTACTACCTGCTCCGCCGGGCCGATGATACTTTGGTCAAGCTGACCGAGACGGATTACCGGGAAGTACTGGGGGAGGAGTTGCGGGCCTATCCGGCGCTGGTGCAGCGTTTGGGCAAACGTCAATTCGAGTTTGCGGATGTCGTCCGTATGCTGCGCGATTACAATTACTGGCGTCAAAACCAACACGCTCCCGAGGAATACCGAGTCTCTCCCGAGAATTTTGATGGCTGATGGGGAGGGCAATTCCGTGGGTCGTGGGATTTCTACTGCGAATTTTTCCTTTGATTTTAAGCTGAATTACGTAATTTAAGCCTGGTCAAAGCAAAACGAAACATGAACCCCCAACTTCGCCGCCAACTCGATGCGCTCAATGCTGATCTGAGAGATCTGCTCAAGGAGCTGAAGAAGTACCCGGAGTCGGACCTCAACCGCGTTCCCAAGCCCGGGGCTTGGACGGTCCTACAGGTCATGCACCACCTCATGCTGGCCGAGCGGGGCTCCCACCAGTACGTCGTCAAAAAACTGAGCTTCGATCCCGAACTAAAAAACAAAAGCCTGGCCAGCCGCTTTCGCATTCTACTGCTGGATACCTACCTGCGCTCACCGCTCAAGTACAAGGCTCCCGAGGCCATTGGCGACAAACACTTGCCCGCCATCAGCTCCTTCTGGGAAGTGGCCAAGACCTGGGAGGGCCAGCGCGAAGAACTGGCCGCCTACCTCGCCCAACTGCCCACCAACTACGCCCACAAAGAAATTTACAAACACCCCTTCGTCGGTCGGCTGACCCTCGGCCAAATGCTGCGTTTCTTTCAATCCCACTTCAACCGCCACCGCAAGCAAATTCGCCGCGCCCTCATCTTCCAACCCAACGCCAAATAAAAGACCCCCTCCTTCTTGCGAAAGAGTGGGCCTCGACATGTTCAGGAAATATAGTTGTTTAATGACTGATAATGACGCTTTTTTTCCACTGCTCCCCACCCGACTGCGCCAGGAGGTAGTAGTGACCAGACGGCAGCCCCGCCAATTCCAAATCGACTAGCTGTACCCCCTTTTCCACGGCCAGTACGGCCCGCTTCATCAATTGCCCCCGGCCATCGTATAGGGCCCAGTGCAATTCGGTCGCGCGTTCGCTGACCAACTGTAGCTTCGCCCGCGTTTCAAATACTGGATTGGGAAATACCTCACTGAGCTCTAGCTCGCCAGGGGCCTTCGTACGGGCCACCCGTAGGGGCGAATGATCGCCACCACCGTCCCGATCGTAACTCACCAAGCGGTAGTAATAGGTCATCCCCCCAAGCACCGTCTTATCCACATACTGGTAGTGCGTATCCCACCGGCTATCTCCCTGCCCTTCCACCCAGGCCAAGCTTTCAAAGTGCACGGCGTCCAGGCTGCGTTGTACCTCAAATCCCAGGTTGTCGATCTCGCTGGCCGTCGTCCACTCCAGTAGGACCCGCTCCGCTTGGTTTTGCACCTCAAAGCTCGCCAGCTCGATGGGCAGCACGGTATTGGCCAGGGAGCTACAATCCCCAGCGACGATGCCGTCCGAATCGGCCGGATCCTGCAGGGCGTAGGCGGTCACGCTGATGCTGTCCGGGCTGGCGGGATTGCCATCGTCGGTGACGGTAAATTGGAGAAAACCCAGTCGCCCATCGGGGACGTATTGAAAGACGATCTGCCAATCGCCCGCGGCCAGGTCGGCGTATTCGCCGGTGCCGCTAAAATTTTCCGTACCATCAAAAGTGACCCCATCCGCTACGTTGACCAGGTTGCCTTCCACGACGTACAGTCGGATCAAAGAGGGGTAGGCAATGATCTTGGAGCCCGTATAGTAGTGCAAGATGGCAAACTCGTTGGAAGCGGGGTTGCCGTCAATATCGAAGTTGTTCCAAAAGGGAGCGCTGGAGACGATGGGGGGGCTATGTGGGGTACACTGAGCGCTCAAAAACTGCTGGGTCGTGAAGAGGAGTAAAAGGAGCAGCCAGTGGCGGTACCGGGGCCGCCGGATAATTTTGGGACAGGATATCATTTCAGGTGTAGGTTTAGGTAATTGTAAGTTCTAATCCGGGGACGATTGGTAGATGCTCGTGCGTTGGAGGGGAAATGGGGGAGCGGACTTGTACGCAATTTAGGACGACTTGGCGTGCGGCTCAATACCCGCTTTGTGGTAAAGTATATATGATAAAGATAGATGTTTTGAAAACTCTGCCCAGAAATACTTATTTTTGATCCATTGCGTTTGATTTCTTGACCCACGGCTTGCTGTTATTATCACCATCGTTACCAATCATTTACAAAATAACTCCAGGATTTATGCACCGGGCATTACTCTTACTTCTTTGGGGAATTCCCTGGCTGGCACTGGCCCAAGAGGCGACCTTCCCCATCAAGCTGGACAAGCAGTGGGGGCTGATGGACGCCAGTGGTCAGGTGGTGGTGGAGCCCCGCTACGATGCCATCGGCGAGTTTAAGTCCTACGGCTACGCGGTGATGCAGCGCGACGGACGGGTCGGCATGATTGACCGCGAAGGACGAGAGGTGGTCGCCCCTCAGTACGATGATTTGCGGCTGCTGGATTCCCTGCGTTTTGCGGTTCGGGTGGAGGAAGGTTGGACCGTGATCGACCTGGATGGGGAATACCTGCTCCGGCGGCCCTACGATCGGGTCAAATTGCTCGGGGAAGGCCACCTGGGTTTTCAGGACCAGCGTCGTTGGGGGATCGTCGAGATTGAGGGAGGGAAAATACTTGGCCCGGCGGTATACGAGTCCGTAACCTACCTCGAAGGGGGTTATTTCTTGGTGGAGCAGGACGAACGTCAGGGGCTCCTCGATCTGGGGGGTCTACTCATCGTACCCATCGAGGCGGATGCCATCAAGGTGTACCGCGATGATTTTTTCCTTTTTCAGCAAAACCAACGCTGGGGAGCTCGCAACCGAGCCTGAACATTGTTGCTCGAACCCCTCTACCAAAACCTCCAGGCGCTCGGTCAAAATTTTATCAAGCTTTACGACAAGAGCCGGGTATCGCTTTTCTCTCTTTCCGCCGGCCGGATCATCAACGATCGGGCCTACGACGATTTCTACTCCTTCAACCCCGCTTACGTCCTCTGCAAAAAGGAACGCCTGCTGGGTTTGATCGATGCGGAGGGGCGACTTGTCCTCCCGCCCCGCTACAACGAAATTCAGTCCTTTGGCGAAGACCAATTCCGCGTCAACTATCGGATGAAATGGGGGGTTGTCAACCGGCAAAATGGGATCGTCATCCCCCTGGAATACCACTACATTGCTCCCCCCGTTGGTCGGGTTTGTCTGGCGCGTCAGGGACCCCACTTTGGCGTGCTCCACACCGATGGCGAATTGCTCGTCCCTTTCGACTACGATGCCATCGAACTGGAAGCCCGCCAAGCCAAAGCCCACCTGGGAGAGGCCCTGAGCCTATTTCACTTCGACGAAGCTGGCAAACTGACCGAAGAAAATAGCTTTCGCAAACATTTTACCATTACCATCGGCGTGCGCAGCAATCGCCCCCCACCCATCGACGCCCAGTTTGACGACAACGACTACCTCCTGGAAGAATTCGAATCGAACTACTCTTCCGCTGAGGACCGCTGGGGCCTGCGTCGCCGTGATGATGGCAGCATCCAGATCAAGCCCGTTTTTGATTGGATTCGCATTGAGCGGGAATTGGGTTTTACCATCGTCGGTATCGAGAAAATCAACTATTACGACTTCGAGTGGACCAAGTTCCGCTTTGGGATGGTCTACGGCTTGGTCAACAACGAGGTGGGGCGCTTGGTCACCAAAATGGAGCTGTGGGACATTCGGCTCTCCGATTTTTATGCGGGCAGTAAGGTAGCCCGCTGCGTATTCGATAGTGGAAGGCACGGTCTGATCAATCGCAAGGGTGGAATACCGGTCAAGGGTTTTGCTTACATCGGGGACTTTCAGGATGGGATGGCGCGGATGAGTATGAAGGGACGGCTGTCGGGAAGTTTTAAACGCAAAAAGTACGGATTGGAATCCCTCAGCACTTACCTCAACGAGCTTTGGACGCCCAATTACATGATCGACTACACCCTTTACGACCAAGAGTTTGAATCCGGTGCGGCCCTTACTTGCGAGGACTGCCTCTGGGGCTACATCGACACCGCCGCCCAAATCCTGGTGCAACCCCAGTACGAATTTGGTGAGGACTTTCACAATGGGGTGGCGCTGGTCAAGCAGGATGGCAAATGGGGGATGGTCGATCGGACGGATCAGCAATTGCTGTCTTGCCGTTACGATGGCTTACAATTCCTCGAAAATACCAACTACCAAATCGTTCAGGTGTACTCCAATCGCAAGAAATACGGTTTGATCGATACACTGGGTAGGGTGCGGGTCGACCTGGCTTACGATGAGATTGGGGCCTTTAAGGATGGTCGTTTGGCAGTAAAGCGCAATGGTTTGTGGGGCTTTGTGGATCAGGATGGGGTAGAGGTTATTCCCTGCCGCTTTCGGCGGGTCAACCCCTTTAGCGAGGGCTACGCCACGGTACAGCACAAACGCCAGTGGGGCGTCATCGACCGGGAGGGCAAGGTGGTGGTGGAGTTTCGCTTCAAGGCCCTGGGAATGTTTAGCGATGGGCTGGCTTTTGCACGGGAAAAGTTTCGGACGGGCTACATCAACCCCCGGGGGGCCTACGTCATCGAGCCCCGTTTCGACAAGGCCCTGGCCTTAGAGGGGGGCGTAGCGCGGGTCGTGGAAAACGGCAAATACGGCCTAATCAATCGGCAGGGGCGTTTTGTACTGCGGCCGCACTATTCCAAAATCGAGGCTTACAACGAGTACGGCCTGGCCACCGTACAGTACGGTCGGAACAACATCCGCTACGGTTTGATCGATCGCAGTGGCAAATTGGTCACCACCCGTTCCTTTCGCCAGATTCGGCCTTTCTTTGAGGGTTTGGCGGCCGTCAAGTACAAAGACAAATATGGCTTTATCGATACCCGGGGCTATTTGGTGATCGACAACCTCTACTCCAAGGTGGGCGAGTTTGTGGAGGGCAAGGCCATGGTCCAACGCGAAGGGCTCTGTGGCTACATCAACAAAGCGGGGGAGGAAGTGATCGAGTTGCAGTATTCCCGTTGTCTGGATTTTGAAGACGGCAAGGCCGTGGTGTACCGTGGCTACCGGCAGGGCGGACTGATCGACTCCGTGGGCAATCAAATTCTCGAACCCAGCAACAACCGACTCTACGGCTTTAGCGAGGGGCGGGGCTTGGTCCGCGACGAGAAGTACCGCTTTTATTACATCACCGACGAGGCGCAGCTCTACGAGGGCTACTTCGAACGCGCCGGGGAATTCCAACACGGCATCGCGGTGGTGCAGTCGGAGGGCAAATGGGGCATCATCAACCAGAAGGGCTTGCCATTGGTACGTCCCAAATACGATCGGATCGACGAGTTCCGCGATGGTTTTGCCAAGGTGCGGATCACGCGGGTGAGTGGTTTGTCGGATTTGACGGGCAAGATTTTGATCGAACCCAATTACGAGTACATCTCCTACGCCGGCTCGGGCCTCTTCCGAGTGGAGAAGGGCGACCGGCTGGGCTACTTCGACGCGGAGGGTCGCTGGATTTGGGAGCTGCGCAAATGATCCCCCGCCGGTCCAAATCGACGAAGGAGATTCACGCCAGTAAATCGACGAAGGAGATTCACGCCAGTAAATCGACGAAGGAGATTCACGC